>NZ_LCTZ01000002.1:3637500-3937500 GCF_001413955.1 Flagellimonas eckloniae
GACCATATTGAAGTTGCTCATGCTGGTTTTGCGGGATTGATGGCAAAAACAGACCCGGATTGCAATAATTCTGATACTTGGAGGATTAATGGTTTTGTAATGAAAAATTTAAATATTCATCATAATTATATTCATAATACCCATGGAGAAGGTATTTATATTGGTTTTACATTGGGGTATAAGTTGGACTCTGGACGTAACTGTAATGGCACAGAGGTTTATGGACATTGGCTTGAAAATGTAGATATACATAATAACATAGTTGAAGATACCGGTTGGGATGCTATTCAACTGAATTTGGCACATATAAATAGCAAGGTAAGAGATAATATTATTTATGATTATGGAACACGTGGTAATTGGGGGCAGGCCTTTGCTATGAGTTTGGGAGGTGGAGCTTATGAAGTTTATAATAATCATGTGGTTAATGGTCCTTTGGAAAAAGGATGGGGAATGCAAATAATTAATGGTAAAAGTGGAACAAAGGTTTATAATAATGTATTTGTAAAACCTAAAATGCATGGAATATTTCTTCACAATCGGCATGAATTTGAAGATTTAAATGAAGGCTACTATGTGGCCAATAATACTATAGTGGAGCCGGAAAGAGCAGGGGTACATTATAATACAACTGTTTTACATCCTGTTGATCCGGCTGATTTATATAGGAATCAAAGTGAGGTTCCATCCTATTTTGTAAATAATTTGGTGGTTGATCCTGGATATGATTTTGAGGGAGGAAATACTTGGAAGCAAAATCAAGAAAGCTACTTTGATTTTAATGAACGGGATACAAGGGATAGTTTGTTAACCAATATCTATTCAAATATTATGACTCGTCAAATAGATACTTTAGGATTGACGGATGTTTTGAACAATGATTTTAGCCCTTCTTCTTCAAGCTCAGATGTTGTGGATGTTGGATCTGATGTCGCGTCTTGGGGTATAACTTTTGATATGGGCAATGCATCACGGCCCTCGGGAAGCGGTTTTGATGTGGGAGCATACGAATTTCAATCAAGTACTCCCCTGAAGATTCAACTCCCTGATGACATTGAACTTTTTGATGTGCTTTCTGAGAAGCAAGTTCAAACTTTATTTTATCCCAATCCCACAAGTTCTACTTTTCGATTGGAGAACGCGAATTATAAAGATGTAACTATCCAATTAATAAATATGGAGGGAAGAGTGATCCATTCAAGTAAGTATAAGATGGGAACTTCTATTAATGTTGAAGAATATACTGCGGGGCTATATTTTCTGAGGATTATTGCAGCTGATAAAACGGAAGTGCACCGTTTGGTAATTAGATAATAAAAAGCAAAACTCCCCAAAAAAATTCTTTGGGGAGTTTTTATAAAGGGTTTGGTTGGGTATTTAAATTTTAAACTCTAGGTAAATCACCATCACCCTTTAATGGTAAGTTTGATTTTCCCATTAAAAAGCTGTCTACATGATAAGCAGCCTCTCTTCCTTCAGATATGGCCCAAACTATTAGGGATTGACCTCTTCTTTGGTCTCCTGCAACGAAAACCCCTGGAATATTGGTTTTATAATCCTTGATAGAGGCATTAATGTTGGTTCTGGCATCCATTTGCAGCCCTAACTGATCTGCTATTGTAGTTTCGGAACCTGTGAATCCAAGTGCAAGAAGGGCCAAATTGCATTCCCATTCTTTTTCTGACCCTTTTACTTCTTTAAGAACGGGACGTTGTCCAGGCTTCTTTTCCCAATATACTTCAGCTGTAACTAAACCTTTTAAATTACCTTTCTCGTCACCTACAAATTTTTTAGTGGAGATACTAAAAACACGTTCGGCTCCTTCTTTATGTGACGAACTGGTTCTCAGTCGCATTGGCCAGAAGGGCCATGGTTGGCCTTCAGGTCTTTGGGTGGTTGACTTTGGCATGATTTCAAAATTGGTGACGGAAACTGCGCCGTGGCGTATGGAAGTTCCAATACAATCTGACCCCGTATCACCTCCACCAATAACAATTACTCTTTTCCCTTTGGCGGAAAGCTCTTCACCTTCATACGGAATACCATCTACTTTTCTATTGTTTTGAGGAAGAAAATCCATTGCCTGCACAACACCCTTTAAATCTGAACCAGGTATTGGAAGGTTTCTTCTAACGGTTGCACCACCACAAAGCACTATGGCGTCATACTCTTTTTGAAGTTCATCGGCTTTGATATGAACACCTACATGGACACCAGTCTTAAAAATGATACCTTCTTTGCCCATTACTTCAAGGCGCCTATCAATTACGTTTTTTTCCATTTTAAAATCAGGAATGCCATAACGAAGCAAACCGCCGATTTTTTCATCTCGCTCAAGAAGTGTAACCGTATGTCCAGCTCTATTCAGTTGTTGTGCAGCGGCAAGCCCTGCCGGTCCTGAGCCTACAACAACAACCTTTTTGCCGGTTCTTTTTATAGGAGGTTCTGGTTTTATCCAGCCATTTTTAAAGGCAGTTTCGACTATATTTTTCTCTATGTTTTCAATGGAGACAGGGTCTTCATTAATTCCAAGGACACAAGCTTCCTCGCATGGTGCAGGACACAATCTTCCAGTAAATTCTGGAAAGTTATTGGTAGAATGTAAAATCTTTGTGGCCTTTTCCCACTTTCCCTGGTAAACGGCATCATTAAAATCAGGAATAAGATTGCCCAAGGGACAACCGCTATGACAAAACGGAATACCGCAATCCATACAACGGGCACCTTGATTTTTTAATTCACTTTCCTTTAAAGGAACCGTAAATTCCTTATAGTTTTTGATTCTTTCTTCAACAGGTTCGTAAGCTTCAATTTTCCTGTCAAACTTCATAAATCCAGTCGTCTTTCCCATGGCTCAAATTATAAGGTTTGTAGTTTTTCTTTTTCCAATCGTATTAATGCTTGTCTATATTCTTCAGGGAATACCTTTATAAATTTGGGCAGGCATTCTTCCCAATTTTCAAGAATATCTTGCGCTAATGGACTTAAGGTTGCATTATAGTGGTTTTCAATAAGTTCTTTTAACTGCTTGATATCAGTGTCCTCTTCCACAGGAAGCAAATTCAGCGTTTCGCCGTTACATCTTTTTTCAAAAGAATTGTCTTTATCAAACACATAGGCAATTCCACCACTCATACCAGCACCAAAGTTTCTTCCAACAGCTCCCAGAATTACAGCGATTCCTCCTGTCATATACTCACAACCATGATCACCAATTCCTTCCACTACAGCTTTGGCCCCAGAATTTCTGACACAGAAACGTTCTCCGGCTTTACCATTTATATAGGCTTCTCCGGATGTTGCACCATAAAGGGTAACATTCCCAGTAATGATATTTTCTTCTGGTTTTAGCGTTGATTTATAAGGTACTTTAATAATCAATTTGGCACCAGATAGTCCTTTGCCCAGGTAATCGTTAGTATTTCCATTGACTACCATGGTAAGTCCTTTAGTTGCAAAAGCGCCAAAACTTTGTCCGGCTGAACCTGTAAAATTCAGTTTCAATGTGTTATCCGGTAAACCATCAGCACCATAAATTTTTGATATTTCATTGCTGATGATGGCTCCAACTGCTCGATCTGTATTATAGATCGGGAAATCCAAAGAAATCTTTTCCTTTCTAAACAAAGCAGGATGAGCCTGGGTTATAATATCAAACTCAATGGATTTTTCAATGTTATGAACCTGTTTTTCGGTATTGTAAAATTTGGTTCCTTCAGGGACATCAACTTGATATAGAATTGGACTCAAATCAATACCGGCGGCTTTGTAATGCTGAATGGCTTTTTTTCTATCCAATTTTTGAACTTGACCAACCATTTCATCAATAGTCCTGAAACCAAGTTTCGCCATAATTTCGCGCAATTCTTCCGCAACAAAGTACATGTAATTGACCACATGCTCCGGTTTACCTTTGAATTTTTTGCGAAGTTCCGGATTTTGGGTCGCGATACCTACAGGGCATGTATTTAGATGGCAAACCCGCATCATTATACACCCAGATGCAACCAAGGGTGCCGTGGCAAAGCCAAATTCTTCTGCACCTAATAGACAGGCTATAGCTACATCCCTTCCTGTTTTTAACTGTCCGTCACATTCAAGGACTATTCTATTTCTTAGGTCGTTTAAGACCAGCGTTTGTTGAGCTTCTGCAATACCGAGTTCCCATGGAAGTCCGGCATGTTTTAATGATGTTAGAGGTGATGCACCTGTACCTCCATCAAATCCAGATATCAAAACAACATCTGCCTTTGCTTTGGAAACCCCTGCGGCGACTGTACCTACACCAACTTCGGATACTAGTTTAACATTGACTCTAGCGTCTCTATTTGCTGACTTTAAATCATAAATTAATTGTGATAAATCCTCAATAGAATAAATATCATGATGCGGTGGCGGTGAAATTAAACCAACATAAGGTGTTGAATTCCGCGTTTTGGCAATGGCTGGATTCACTTTTGGGCCAGGTAATTGTCCACCTTCACCAGGTTTAGCCCCTTGGGCCATTTTTATTTGGATTTCCTTTGCATTGGTTAGGTAATCCGAAGTGACTCCAAATCTACCTGAAGCTACTTGTTTGATTGCACTGTTTTTCCAATCTCCAGTTTTGTTTTTGTAAAAACGTGTAGCATCTTCTCCACCTTCACCTGAATTACTTTTTCCTCCGATTCGGTTCATTGCAATCGCAAGATTTTCATGGGCCTCCTTACTTATACTTCCATAAGACATGGCACCGGTCTTGAATCTTTTTACGATTTCAGTCCATGGCTCTACTTCTTCAATTGGAATAGGGTCATAGTTCGAAAACTCAAACAGCCCACGAATGGTCATGAGGTTTTTAGATTGCTCATTCACCAATTTGGAATATTCCTTATAAGTATCTGGCTCGTTATTTCGTACAGATTTTTGAAGTTTTGCAATACTTAATGGATTGAACATATGTTTTTCACCATCTCTTCTCCAACGGTACTCTCCGCCAATTTCAATATCAAGATTGGCAGCCAATACTTGATTTTTAAATGCTTTTTGATGGCGTTTTGCTATTTCCTTTTCAATTTCATACAAACCTATTCCTTGAATACGAGTTGGTGTATTGGGGAAGTATTTGTCTACCACTTTTGTGTTTATTCCAATACATTCGAACAATTGTGAGCCTCGGTAAGAATTTAAGGTTGAAATTCCAATTTTGTTCATCACTTTCAATATGCCTTTTCCAATGGCCTTGTTATAATTCTTTATGGCCTCATCAAAAGTGTATTCTGTAATGTCATTTTCTTTAATTTGCTCACCAATAATTTCATTTACTAAATAGGGATTGATCGCACTTGCCCCAAAACCAAACAATAGGGCAAAATGATGCACTTCTCTAGGTTCTGCGGATTCAATAATTATACTCAAATTGGAGCGTTTGCCCAACCTGGCGAGTCCGCTATTTACATAAGAACATGCCAATAAAGCTGGTATTGCCGCCATTTCTGTACTAATCATCCTATCTGATAGAATAATAATGTTAGCCCCTTCATCAATAGCAGCTGAAGCTTGATCTAAAATGGAATCTAAAGCTTCTTCCAATCCATTATGCCCCCGTGAAATTTCATAAAGTGTGGAAATGGCGACAACTTTATAATCTGGACTGGCATCGTAGTTTTTTATTTTATCCAGATCTTCTTTTGAGATTACGGGATTCTGAATTTTCAGTTTTCTACAATGGAGTTCTGATATTTCAAAAATATTTTGATCGCTACCCAGTGTTAAACTAATATCTGTAATCAATTCTTCACGAATACCATCTAAAGGTGGATTGGTAACCTGGGCAAACAATTGCTTGAAATAGTTGTAAATTAACTGTGGACGCTCAGACAAAACGGCTATGGGTGTGTCTGAACCCATAGAACCGATTGGCTCCTTACCACTTTTTGCCATGGGAAGAATAATAGTGTTTATGTCTTCACGTGTATAGCCAAAAGCAGCTCTTCTGGTTTCTAAAGGAAATTCACCAAAAAAGACAGGGCAATCATTATAAGGGATGTCTTTTAGGTGGACCAAGTTATTTTTCAACCATTTTTTGTAGGGATGCTTTTTAGCAATGGCTTCCTTAACTTCTTCGTCATTAATAATTCGGCCTTCTTCCATGTTCACCAAGAACATTTTTCCAGGCTCCAGACGTCCATGGAATTCAATATCCTCTGGTTCAAGCTCAACGACCCCGGTTTCTGAGGACATGATAACATATCCCTTTTTGGTAACGGAATATCTAGATGGACGGAGTCCGTTTCTATCCAGAACAGCTCCAATGTAATTACCATCTGTAAATGGAATCGAGGCAGGGCCATCCCAAGGCTCCATTACACAAGAATTGTATTCATAAAAAGCTCTTTTTGATTCGGACATTTCAGTATTTTTTTCCCAAGCTTCAGGAACCAACATCATCATTACTTCTGGCAGAGAACGACCGGTCATTAACAATAGCTCCACAACCATATCCATACTTGCAGAATCTGATTTTCTTGGCAGTACAACTGGAAGAATTTTTTTGATGTCTTCGCCAAACCAATCACTTTGCAGTAATTCTTCACGCGATTTCATGCGCGCTACATTTCCTCTTAATGTATTTATTTCTCCATTATGGCACATGTAACGGAAGGGTTGTGCCAAATCCCAAGTTGGAAATGTATTGGTTGAAAAACGTTGATGTACCAAAGCCAAACGAGTGACCACTCTGGGATCTAGAAGGTCTTCATAGTATCTACTTATATCATGAGGAACCAAGAGTCCTTTAAAAATGATGATTTTAGTGGATAGACTGGGTAAATAAAAGAACTGACTTTGAGAAAGTTTACTCTCTATAATCGTGTGTTCAGTTATTTTTCTGGCTATGAAAAGCTTAAGGTTGAATTGAAACGTATCCAAAGCATCACCTTTCCCAATGAAAACTTGTTTTACGAAAGGCTCTGTTTCTGCAGCAATCCTTCCGGGAACAGATCTATTTACGGGGACATCACGCCAGCCCAATAGTTGTAATCCCTGATTTTTTATATTTTCCTCAAGTGTTGCAATGCAGAAATCCCGTTGGTTTTCCTTTTGTGGTAAAAAAACATTGCTAACGGCATAATCGCCAGGTTTGGGTAAAGTAAACTTACATACTTCCGAAAAGAAATCATGTGGAATATCTATTAAGATCCCCGCTCCATCACCTGTCTTCCCATCAGAACTTACGGCACCTCTGTGTTCCAACTTATCTAATATCTCAAGTGCTTTGTGAATTATATCATTAGACTTCCTTCCTTTCAAACTACAGATAAACCCTGCGCCACAGTTGTCATGCTCAAATTCCGGTAGGTATAAACCCTGTTTTTCTAGCCTCATTAGTATGGTATTTATTCAAAAATATCATTTTGAATGAATAAACAACAAGGTTTTTAAATAATGTCAATTAATTCATCAACGTTTGTATTAATTCGTTAAAAAATGTTCAGAAACAGAATTTATACAATACTAAATTATGATTACCATAAAATTAGAACAGGCAATTATGGGTACCCCTGTGTATTTAGGGGTAATCATTAATAAATAGTTAAATTTTATTTGAATGCACTCAAAAAGTAACGGTAGAGAGAAAAAATACGTTACTATTCGTTTGAAACCCTGATTAAATGACCGGGGTGTTGGAATTGCTAAATTAAAGTGTTCTAGCTTTTTAATATGCTTCTGGAGATTACAATCTTTTGAATCTCAGAAGTTCCCTCGTATATCTGTGTGATTTTAGCATCCCTCATAAATCTTTCCACATGGTAATCTTTCACAAAACCATTGCCACCATGTATTTGAACTGCTTCCACGGCGGTCTCCATGGCAACTTCCGAGGCATAAAGTTTAGCCATTGCGCCAGAAAGTGTATAATCGTCCCCATTATCTTTATCACAAGCGGCTTGATAGACCAGGTGGCGAGCCGCTTGAATTTTGGTATGCATATCAGCAAGCTTAAATGCAATAGCTTGATGATTTGCTATTTCCGTACCAAAGGCTTTACGCTCTTTTGAATATTTTTTGGACAATTCATATGCACCTGCAGCTATTCCCAATGCCTGTGCCGCAATTCCAATTCGGCCACCAGCAAGGGTTTTCATAGCGAACTTGAAGCCAAAACCATCTTCCCCAATGCGATTTTCTTTTGGAACTTTAACATCGTTAAATAATAAGGAGTGGGTATCGCTACCTCTAATGCCCAGTTTATTTTCCTTAGGACCTATTTCAAATCCTTCTGCTCCCTTTTCTACAATGAGCACATTAATGCCCTTGTGCCCCTTTTCAACATCAGTTTGGGCCACTACCAAATAGACTTCTGCTGCACTGCCATTTGTTATCCAATTTTTGGTGCCATTTAAGATATAGTGGTCTCCATTATCGATTGCCGTGGTTTTTTGAGATGTAGCATCGCTTCCTGCTTCCGGTTCCGAAAGACAGAAGGCGCCTATAATTTCACCTGTGGACAAACGGGTCAGATATTTTTGTTTTTGTGCTTCAGTTCCATAAGTTTCCAACCCCCAACAGACCAAAGAATTATTTACGGATACCATTACAGAAGCGGAAGCATCAATTTTTGACAATTCCTCCATGGCCAAGACATAGGAAAGTGTATCCAATCCGCTACCGCCATATTTTTCATCTACCATCATTCCCATAAACCCTAACTCCCCCATTTTATTTAGAAGTTCTGTTGGGAATTTTTGGGCATCATCTCTTTCTATTACACCTGGTAACAACTCATTCTGGGCAAAATCTTTTGCCGCTTGCTTAATCATTAATTGTTCTTCTGATAGCGTGAAATCCATAAAATTGGGAAATAAATAAAAATAGTATGCAAATATAACTTTTAGATGACTGATTATGAACGAATGACTGAAATAAATGAGAATAGTTTAAAGTTAATTTATGGATTTGAGAGAAGAGCCAATACTAATTTTTAATTATTTTTCTACGACTAAGATTATGTGGGAAAACTCATTTTGAATATCTTTAGCGTAATAGATTATTTCTTTGAAAACGCATAAAACTAAATAAACCAACTGAACATGGAAACCATTCTCATTGCCATATTTGTTATTGGATATCTCGCAATTACCTTAGAACATAACTTAAAGATAGATAAGCTGATACCTGCATTGGCTATGATGGCAACTCTTTGGGCTATGATGGCATTTGGGATTGATGGATTCACTACTTGGTTCGATTCCGGAAAACATGCCTTAATGGAAGGTTTTTCTGCTCTGGGGCATGAAGACAAAATGCATGTGCTTGAAGAAACATTGTTACATCATTTGGGAAAGACCTCAGAAATTTTGGTTTTTCTTTTGGGAGCAATGACCATTGTTGAGATTATTGATTATTTTGATGGTTTTGCTACCATTAAATCGTTTGTAAAAACTAGAAGTAAAAGGAGGATACTTTGGATTTTTGCTTTTTTGGCGTTCATTCTTTCCGCCATTATCGATAACCTTACCGCAACTATTGTATTAATATCTATCCTTCAGAAAATAGTTAGGGAGAGAAATGATAGATTGTGGTATGCGGGTCTAATTATTATTGCAGCCAATGCTGGAGGAGCATGGTCTCCAATTGGGGATGTTACAACAACAATGCTATGGATAGGTAATAAAGTATCTACAGGTAAGTTAATTGGCTATTTATTGTTACCATCATTAGTATGTATGCTTGTACCAACATTTATTGCATCTTTTTTACCGGCATTCAAAGGGAATATCGACGTTGAAGAAGGGGAGTCAACAAAAACAAAATTTGGAGCCACAATGTTGTATTTAGGTCTGGGAGCCATTGTTTTTGTACCCATATTCAAAACAGTGACCCATTTGCCACCTTATGTAGGTATGATGTTGTCCTTGGCTGTAGTTGCTACATTTGCTGAGATATATAGTAATTCCAAAATAGCAATTTCATCTGTGGATTTAGAGAGCGATGCGGAATCACACCACAGCCCTGTTCACAGTGCACTGACAAAGATTGAGTTGCCAAGTATTCTATTTTTCTTGGGAATTTTAATGGCCGTAGCTGCTTTAGAGTCCTTAGGATTATTATTCAATTTTGCAGAAGGATTAAAACAAGGAATTGGATTATTGGGTACCGAACTTCCTGGAACCGAAATTTCGGATTTGGTGGTTATTATCCTTGGGGTTGGTTCAGCTGTAATAGACAATGTACCTTTGGTAGCTGCAAGTTTGGGAATGTTCTCAGAGCCTTTAGACGATCCATTATGGCATTTTATTGCCTATTCAGCTGGAACTGGAGGAAGTATGCTTATTATTGGTTCTGCAGCAGGAGTTGTTGCCATGGGAATGGAAAAAATAGACTTTTTCTGGTATCTTAAGAAAATTGCTTGGCTTGCAGCCCTTGGATTTCTGGCAGGAGCCATTTGCTTTGTTGTAATGCGATATTTCTTTTAGAAAAATACTTTAGCTCAAAAATCTCCGTTATTATTGCAACTTAAATTGGGGATTTTATATGATTACTTTTCAAGATTTGGAAGAAGGGGCTGAGATGGGTGCATCTATTTCAGAAGAAAAAACCCTTTCTGTTATTGACTTAATTGTTAATGGAGGAACAGGAAGTATAATAATTATTACAGTACTTTTTGTGCTTCTTTTTGTAGCGCTCTACATCTATTTTGAGCGAATTTTTGCTATTAAAGCAGCTTCAAAAATTGACAAAAATTTTATGAACCAGATTCGTGACCATGTCATGAATGGTAAGTTGGAAGCTGCAAAACTTCTATGTGCACAAACTGACTCACCTGTTGCCAGATTAACGGAAAAAGGGGTGTCCAGAATTGGAAAACCTTTGGATGACATTAATACTGCTATCGAGAATGCAGGCACACTTGAAGTGTACAAACTCGAAAAAAATGTAAGTGTTTTAGCTACTGTTGCAGGTGCTGCTCCCATGATTGGTTTCTTAGGAACCGTAATTGGTATGATTTTGGCATTCCATGAAATGGCAAGTAGCGGTGGACAAGCAGAAATGGGTTCATTGGCTTCAGGTATTTACACGGCCATGACCACTACGGTTGCAGGTCTTGTGGTTGGTATTATTGCCTATATAGGATATAATCACTTGGTGAACAGAACTGATAAAGTAGTGCATAAAATGGAGGCCAATGCGGTTGAATTTTTGGATTTATTGAATGAACCTATTTAGAATTTCAGGATGAAACTAAAAGGAAGGAACAAGGTAAGCCCAGAATTTAGTATGTCATCAATGACAGATATTGTGTTTCTGTTATTGGTATTTTTTATGTTGACTTCAAACGCTCCCAATGCTTTGGATTTACTGTTACCAAAGGCTAAGGGGAAATCCACCAATACACAGAATGTTTCGGTTACCATAAACAAGAACCTGGAGTATTTTGTGAATAATGAACAGATAAACGAGGAATACATTGAAATTGAATTAAAAAAGGCACTTGAAGGTCAAGAAAAGCCTACGATAATTCTAAGGGCAGAAGAAAGCGTGGCCATTAAAGAGGCTGTAAACGTTATGGATATTGCCAATAGGAATAGTTATAAGGTTATCTTGGCAGTGCGGCCAAAATAATGTCATTTTTAGATACGAGACACAAGAAAAAATCATTCACGCTAACTTCACTTCTGTTGAGCGTGTTATTGCTCCTACTTTTTTATATAGGGCTTACTTATATGGACCCTCCAATTGAGAATGGGATAGCTATAAATTTTGGCACCATGGATTTTGGAAGTGGCAAAGTGCAACCAAAAGAGAAAGTACGCTCTGAACCTAAAAGAGAGGTTGCAAAACCTGTAGAAGAGGTTCAGGAACAAGTACAACCAAAAGAGACTTTACCTGAAGCGCCCGTGGAAAAGGTCTTGACTTCCGAGAATGAAGAGACAATCAGAATAAATCAACAAAGAGAAGCCAAACGTAAATCGGATGAAGCTGCAAAGAAAGCGCAGGCCGAAGCGGAGCGTGTTGCTCTAGAAAAAAAACAGGCTGAAGAAAGAAAAAGACAACAGCAAGAAGCCAAAAAGAAGAGTTTGGATGCCTTGATTGGAGGTATTGGAAAATCTGATGGGAAAACAACTGGAAGTGAGGGAGATGATAACCAGGCAGGGGACAAAGGAAAGCCAGAAGGCAATCCTTATGCTACAAGTTATTACGGAAGCCCCGGCAGTGGAAGCGGGACAGGTGGATATGGTTTGAATGGCCGCTCATTGGTAAAGAAAGGAAAAGTACAACAAGAATGTAATGAGGATGGCCGTGTCGTTGTGCGTATAGTTGTAGATAGAAATGGAAAGGTTATAAAGGCAACTCCCGGAGTAAAGGGAACAACCAACAATGCACCTTGTTTGCTAGAACCAGCAAAGAAGACGGCCTTTCTACATAAATGGAACTTGGATTCCAACGCACCATCACAACAAATTGGTTTTGTTGTTGTTAACTTTAAGCTTGGTCAATAATCCAATGACTTATAAAGAAACCTTGGATTGGATGTTTCAACAACTTCCAATGTACCAACAAAAAGGAACTTCAGCATATAAGGATAAGTTAGATAATATTTTGAGCTTTTCTGAGGTTCTTGAGAATCCCCACAATCAATTTAAAAGTATTCATGTTGCTGGCACTAACGGGAAAGGGTCCAGTAGTCATATGCTTGCCTCTATTCTTCAAGAGGCGGGATATAAAGTTGGCTTATATACTTCCCCGCATTTAAAGGATTTTAGGGAGCGAATCAAAATCAACGGGAAATCTATTGGTAAGAAATATGTAAAGGATTTTGTGAAAAAGCACAAAACCTTTTTCGAATGGAATAAGCTATCATTTTTTGAAATGACCGTTGGTATGGCTTTTCGATACTTTGCTGACGAGAAAGTGGATATTGCAGTTGTTGAAGTTGGATTGGGCGGAAGATTGGACTCAACAAACATTATTACCCCTGAAGCATCGTTAATTACCAATATAGGATTAGATCATACACAGGTATTGGGAAACACCTTGGAAAAGATTGCTTTGGAAAAAGCAGGAATCATAAAAAGAGGGATTCCGATTGTAATTAGTGAGAAACAACAGGAAACGGAGGGAATCTTTAAGTTGATATCTGGTCAGAAAAGATCAAAAATAGTTTTTGCAGAGGAGCTTTCACTTAAAGAATATAAAACTGACCTTCTAGGAAATTATCAGAAGAAAAATTGCAGTGGAGTTGTTGCTTTGATAAAGGAATTAAAGGGATTCAGTGTAAAAGAAGAACATATAAGAAGCGGACTTAAAAAGTGCGTTGTAAATACTGGAATTTTAGGAAGATGGCAGGTTTTGGGAAACAACCCAACGATTATTTGTGATACGGCACATAATAGAGAGGGACTTGATTTAATTTTGAAACAAATTGCAAATCACAAAGCTTCAAAAGTACATTTTGTACTGGGTTTTGTAAACGATAAGGACTTGGAAGATATCCTTTGTCTTTTTCCTACGGATGCTGTTTACTATTTTGTTCAACCAAATGTGGCAAGAGGATTGGATGTTATGGAGTTAAAGGATAGAGCATTTAGGTTTGGGCTTACTGGAGAGGCATACAAGTCTGTAAAAATGGGATTAAAGAACGCGAAAAATAGCGCCAAAAGAGATGATTTTATTTATGTTGGAGGTAGCACATTTGTGGTTGCAGAAGTAGTTTAGATATTTTTCGTTTTTTCTTTTTGGTAATAAAAAATGGTGCTATATTTGCACTCCGTTTTAAGAACGGGCGCGTAGCTCAGTTGGTTCAGAGCACCTGGTTTACACCCAGGGGGTCAGGGGTTCGAATCCCTTCGCGCCCACCAGTAGAAAACCACCTATTTATAGGTGGTTTTTGCGTTTTTTAGCTGCATTGTATTCATCTAAATTGTTCGAGTATTAAGTGGCGATATATTGAAAAATACTTATTTTGTCACCTAGTTCCGTTTAAAGCATTTTAGTTCTTCCATTTGCATTTTTAGTGTAGAGTAAAGTCTCCCGATGATAGTTTACGTAAATCCTTATCGGGAAGACCTCCGTACCGGATTAATAGTGTTAACTATGTATATCATCAATTAATCAACTATTATGAGAAAACTTATTCGACACTTTTTCTCTGCAAACAGTCATCAACCAAGGCAATATGAAAGTGCTTTGGAGACAAAGTATGTTAAGTCAGGACTCACATTACAAGAAGCAGCTGAAATAAAAGAAAAAATTAAGACTGCCTTTGAGCATGATAAGCTTTATAAGAATAATGATATAGGGCTTAATGACCTCTCCAGACATATCTGTAGTGATAGATACAAGATTTCCCAAGTGATAAACGAGTACCTATCAAAAAATTTCTACTCCCTATTAAGTTACTACAGAATTAGGGAAGCAAAGGACCTACTTTTATCCCAACCTTTTCTCAGTGTAAAGGCAATAATGTACGAAGTGGGCTATAGCAGTAAGACCAGTTTCTATAGTGCTTTCAAAAAAGAGACTGGATTGAGTCCAAATGATTTTCGCAATTTGTCCATTTATGCTTCTTAAAAAATTGCTCTTCCATTAAAAGACGTATAAGTTATTTAGTAGAGGTTTTATAAAATGACTACTTCTCCAACAATGGTTACTTATTGGTATTATCCATAGCATTTTCTCTTTGTTAATTTTTAACAAACCTTTTAATAGTCACATGTGGCCTAAGAAGTGTTAAAAAAAGTACTTCCCGTTGGGGATGCTATTTTTTGATGTCCATCCCGTTTTAGAAGTACTGGTTTTTATTCCCCATACGATTGTTTTGTAATTGCAATTGTAAAGGTAAGGCGGTGAGAGGCTTTACTTCCTTATTTTATTAGAGACTTTCCATTAGGTTTTGTTTTCGTAACCAGGGAGTTATTTGAATTAGCTATCAAACCACTTCTCCCGCCTGCCTTTCTCAGTTGCGCTGACTCATTAATTACTAACAAAACTTTTAACTCTATGAAAGTAAAGAAGCTATTTGGGACTCTCATGTTTATGTTATTATCAATAACATGTCTATGGTCTCAAGAGAAAACAATCACAGGAACAATTATTGATCAAACAGGTATACCACTTCCGGGGGTCAATATTATTGTGGAGGGTACTTCAAACGGTACCCAATCCGATTTTGATGGCAATTATGCCATTACCGCCAATGTTGACGAAACATTAGTCTACACATATCTCGGACAGAAAACCACTAAGCGCTTGGTTGGAGCACAGAATGTTGTTAACATTCAAATGGAAGAAGATGCACAAGCATTGGAAGAAGTAGTGGTTACCGCCTTTGGAATTCAAAGGAATCCCAAGCAATTGGGATATGCTGTAAACAAGGTTGAAACAGAGGATATTGTAGAAAATTCCGAACCAGATTTGCTTCGTTCCCTAACAAGCAAGGTTCCGGGTGTAAACATTAATTTGTCCACAGGGGTTGCTGGTGCATCCAATCAGATTAATATTAGAGGAGCAACGACGATAGGTAGTGCTAGTCAACCTTTATTTATTGTAGATGGTATAGCATATGACAATACACAGGCCACTACGGCAGATTTGAACACAACAACTGCTAGTAGCCAATCTACTGGCGGTGGAGGCTATGAGTCTGGAATATCAACATTGGACCCAAATGATATTGCTTCTGTCAACGTATTGAAAAGTACAGCTGCAGCTGCATTATATGGTTCAAGGGCCACAAATGGGGTTATTGTTATAACTACCAAATCTGGTTCAGCTAGAGGTGCTTCAGGAAATAACAAATTAAGTGTATCTGTCAATTCTGGTGTTTATTTTGAAGAAATTGCAAATCTACCTGAGTACCAGAATACCTATGGTAATGGGGTTAATTTCAGCTATTTGAATGCGAACGGTTCGTGGGGTCCTAGATTTGACTCATTAGAAACTATACCCACATGGCCCAATTTATTAAATGCGTTTCCAGAGCTTGGTCCAACTCAACCTTATGTAGCTCAACCAAACAATGTAGAGAACTTATTTAGAACAGGAGTTGTATATGATAATTCTGTAAACTTCTCATATGGAGGAGAGGATGGTAATTTTAATGTTACCATTTCAGATTTGGATCAACAAGGATATATTCCATATAACACCTTTAGTAGAACTTCGGTTTCTGCCGGGGGTAATTTTAAACTTGCCAACAACCTTAGGGTTGGCGGATCTTTGAGCTATTCGGAAACTGGACAAGTTGGTGGTTTCTTTGGTGAAAATCAATTTGCTGGATCAGCTTCTTCATTTGCCAGAACCTTGTGGTTGGGAAGAGCTTGGAATACGGATTTACCCTTTGAGGATCCTGTAACAGGTGGGTCGTTGACTCCAAATAACGGATGGGATCATCCCCTCTGGTCTTGGAAACATGATCAAATAATTACGTCTACAAACAGAACAGTTGTTAATGTTAATTTCGCCTATACTTTTAATGATAATATTTCAGCATCTTATCGTGTAGGGTTAAACAAGTACGATCTTAGTAGAAAGGAAATCAGGGATATTGGCTCTAGAGCAAACAATGGCCTTGGTGGTATAACTACTGATAATTTCTTAAATGAGGCTCTGGAATCTACATTGTTGTTCAATTTTGATTATGAGCTGACAGAAGATTTAGGTTTGGCGGTAATATTGGGTAATAATGTACTGCAGAATACCCAGCAACGTAATGCAATTATAGCGAACACATTTATTTCACCAGGTATATTCACTATAGAAAACAACTTAAATGTTGCCTTGGTACAGCCTACACCAACTAATGGAATTGGTTATGCTAGAAATAGGAATGTTGGTGTATTTGGAGATATTAGTTTATCCTACAAGGATTATCTGTTTTTAAATGCAACTGGTAGGAACGATTGGAGTTCGACCCTGCCTAAGGATAACAGATCCTATTTTTATCCTTCTGTAAGTCTATCTTTTATACCGACAGATGCCTTCAATATTAACAGTAAGGTTCTGACATTTGCCAAATTAAGGGCAGGATATGCCTCTGTAGGTAGAGATGCTCCAGCTGAGTTTTTGAATAGAACCTTTGCTGTTGGTAATGCATTTAACGGAAATCCGGTTATAGGAAACAGGACAGCTTTAGGAGATCAACAAATTACACCAGAGTTTACAGATGAACTTGAAATTGGTGCGGATTTAGAGTTTTTCAATAGAAGAGCGATTGTGGACTTTAGCTGGTATAAAAAAGTAACCACAGATTTGATTTCACCGGTAAGTGTTCCTTCAACAAGTGGTTTTTCCACGTTCAACACAAACATTGGTGAAATGGAGAATACGGGTGTTGAAATTGGTTTGAACATAGTTCCCATACAAACATTGAACTTTAAATGGGACATGTATACCACGTTTACGAAAAATGTTAATGAGGTAAAGGAACTTGTAGAAGGTTTGGAGCGGATACAGTTTAATGCAAATGAAGTTTCGCATGCAATTGTTGGTGAACCATTTGGTGTTTTCTACGGAACCCGTTTTGCAAGAGATGCTGATGGAAATTACCTTATTAATCAAGCAGGTGGTGGAATTGTTCAAGATTTGGAAAATGGTGTTATAGGAGACCCTACCCCAGATTTTAGAATTGGATTCATAAATACGTTTAAATATAAAACATTGAGCCTACGCGCTCAGTTTGACTGGAGAGAAGGAGGAGACATAAAATCTACTAGTCTAGATGCCTTACTAGGGCGTGGTGTAACAAAAGATACAGAAGATAGGGAGCGTACATTTATTATCCCTGGATTTTATGGCGACAATGCTGGTAATCCTATCCTGGATCAAAATGGCAATCAGATTCCGAATACAACACAGGTTGATATGAATGAATTGTATTTCTCACCGGCTGGAGGTAATACATTTGGTATTAATACGGTTGATGAAGCATCAGTGTATGACGGAACAGTGTATCGTTTACGAGAGTTGAGCCTTACCTATGATTTACCTACAAAATGGTTGGATAAAACACCCTTTGGAAGAATGAGTTTTAGTGTATTAGGGAATAACCTATGGTATTTTGCTCCCAATTTTCCAAAGTACACCAATTTTGACCCGGAAGTTACCAGTTTTGGTAACACAAGATTGCAAGGTGTAGAGATTTCTGCTGCGCCTACTTCCAAACGATATGGGTTCAAACTTAATTTAACGTTTTAAAAAAGAAGCATGAAAAATATAATATATAAAAGAATCCTTAAACACTTTTTTACGGGGATATTTTTGGTATTCGCATTCATTGGATGTGAGGATTATCTAGATGTGGATGTAGATAGCGATTCTCCAACAATAGCTCCACAGAACCAACTCTTACCGAATATACATGTAGGAGTTGCTAACATGGCAGACTTTAATTTTTGGTCTGGTGATATGCTGCAGGTATACACACACCAATTTACTGCTAGGGAAGAGCAAGACCAATATGGCACGAAAGCAGACAATATCAATTTAAACAACGATTGGGACAACTTTTATTTGACCCTTACAGATATTGAAACTTTGATTGCCCAGTCCACTGAAAGTGGTGATAATGTTTACATTGGAATAGCCCAAATACTTAAGGCCTATATGGTTTCAGTAGCAGTTGATCTTTGGGGCGATATTCCTTTATCTGAGGCAACACTTCTGGAACAAGGAGTCGTTAGTCCGGTTTTTGATGACCAAGAAGCTGTTTATCAAACAGTTCTTGATTTGATTGATGAAGGAAAAGCAAATGTAGCCAGTGGGGCAGGAAATAATTTCCCAGCTGGGGATGACTTGTTTTATGGAGGTGCAACTGCCAATTGGGTAAAGTTTGCCAATACGCTTAAGTTTAAACTATACAACCAGATTAGGACCACCGCTTTGTTTGATCAGTCGGATTTTAATGCATTAGTTGCTGATGATAACTTTCTTACATCAAGTGCAGATGACTTTCAATTTACCCATACTGCAAATCAAGCTCCTACAGATGAGCGTAATCAACTTTTTATTTCTGCATACGGCGGAGCCCAAGTTACCTATTACGGAAGTCCTTGGTTCTATGAAATACTTAGAGGTGTTAATCCAAATATACATACAGGTAACCCAGATCCAAGGTTGGCCTATTATTTTGTAAATCAATTGGTGCCTGGGCAGTTCCCACGAGATCAAGGAGACGCGGTTACAGGTGATCCAAATGCAGATTACTGGGATGCTTCAACGGGCTTTTTTAGTATTCGTTTCGGTAGTATTGGACCAGATAGGGATGGAGCAGTGCAAAATGATGCTACTTTTCCAGGGATATTCCCTTGCGGGGGGCGTTATGATGATGGACAAGGTTTTGCAAGGACCATTGCTAGTGGAACCGGGGTAGCTCCAAGAAGAATCCTTACGTATGACGAGTTTTTGTACATACAGGCAGAACTTATTCTGGACGGTGTACTGCCAGGAGATGCTGGGGTAAAACTCAGAGAAGCCATGGAGGCAAGTTTTGCTAAGGTAGACGAAGTTGTTGCAGGTACAGGAACAACACAAGCAGTTCCAACATTATCCGGATCAACAGAGGTTAATGATTTTATGGATGCAATTATTGCGGAATATGATGCTGCTTCTGATGCCAAAAAGTTAGAAATAATAATGACCCAAAAGTGGGTAGCAACTTTTGCTGACCCAATGGATCAATATACTGATTATAGAAGAACGGGCTATCCTATTTTGGCAGATCCATCTGGATCTCAAAGCCCAGAATATCAGTTGGATAATGGGGATGGATTTCCACTATTGGATAACCTTACTGTTTTGAACAATCCTTTTCAGTTATCCTTTTTCTGGCCACAGCCCGAGCTGAATCTAAATCAGAATGCTCCAGCGCAGAAAGACCCTGGAACGTATTCAATTTTTTGGGATAACTAATCAAAATAAAAAATCATGAAAAAAAATAAAATTGTTTTACTGATAATATCCATGATGGTCTTCGGATTTTCATGTGAAGACGATGGAGGAACTTCTCAGTTAGGGTTGGAAGATGGAGCTGTACCCAATATGGTCAACTCTGCCACAGGCCCGGCTTTTATAGATTTGATTGACGTGACCAATGGAGAAAATGTTACCGTTCAATTCAATGCTTCAGTTGCTCAGGGAGACCCAGCTTCTGCCAATTTAATTGGGGTTTATACTTCTTTTTCCGGTGATGTATACTATGCGGTGCTGGAAGAGAATATCACTTTACCACAGGATTTCTCATTGTCTGTGACTGATATTATTTCAGCTTTTCCGGAAATAACGAGTAATACGGACTTTGAAGTTGGAGATGTTTTGACCTTGACAACCCAATTTATAATGGACGATGGAAGGGTTTTAGATATTGTAAATGAAGATGGAACAAGTAATACAGGTACAAATATCCAGACAACTGTTCTTTTTAATTCTGTTGTAAATTATCCGGTGGTATGCGCATCAAGTTTAGGAGGAACGCATTCTTATGTTTCTACCAATTTTCAAGCAATTAACTCAGCAACTCCATGTCCAACTGGTGAGACTACAGGAACAGTAACATGGACTGATCAAGGTGGAGGTGTTTACTTGACTTCAGATCTTGGTTTTGGACAATATGGAACTTCATGTTGGAGTGATACCCCCGCAACTAGTGGAGGTGCCACTTTTAGTGATGTTTGTAATTTAATTGTCTCAGGAGGATTGGACCAGTATGGATTAGCTTACACTTGGGAAATTACAGAGGTTAGAGGTTCTGAGCTTTCAATATCATGGGTTAATAACTATGGAGATTCGGGAGATGTTGTAATTACTCGTGAAGGAGGAGAAGATTGGCCTGCTTTGTTTACACAGTAGGATTAAATAGTATTAAAAACAGCTTTTTGCATAGCAAAAAGCTGTTTTTTTTTAACTTTTTTTGCTGTGAAAAGGAATCATTTATATGTAACCTTATTAGTAAGTAGCTTTATTTTTTTTGGCTGCTCAGGGGATAATGGGATAAACCCACCTATTCCGGAAGAACCAAATTCTGATGAGGATTTTGTTGGAATTCCTTTGGAGAATACAATCGGAGTACTTTTAAATATAACAGATTCCTATAAAGGATATACTTTATTTACTATCCATAAAACTACATACCTTATAGATAATTGCGGACAGGTTGTAAATAAATGGATAAGTGAGTATGATAGAGGAGGCGCTTTTCATTTGTTGGAAGATGGCTCTTTATTACGTTCAGGAAAAATTGATAATCCCGATTTGCCTTACGGAGGCATTGGGGGAATTATAGAAAAGTTTGATTGGGATGGAAACTTGACTTGGCAATATACCTATTCGAGTTCTACGTATAGCCAGCACCATGGACTGTATCCATTGCCAAATGGGAATATTTTAATTTTGGCCGTCCACGTAATGAATGAGTCAGAAGCATTGAAAGCGGGAAGGAATCCTGAGAATCTTTCAGAAGGAGTACTTTACAACGAAGCTATATTGGAAATAGAACCATTGGGCAATAATGATGGCACCATTGTGTGGGAATGGAGTGCATGGGACCATTTTGTGCAGAATTTTGATAATACCAAAGATAATTTTGGAGTTGTTGCGGATAATCCCCAATTGTTGGACATTAATTTTTTAGGTACCGCTGAGGGTAATGCGGATTGGCTTCATTTTAATGCGTTAAGCTACAATGCTGATCTTGATCAAATTATTTTGGGTTCGCAAAAATTGAGTGAAATATATATTCTAGATCATTCGGTCACAACCCAGGAGGCCAAAGGTGGTTCGGGAGGAAATAGTGGAATGGGCGGCGATTTTTTATACCGATGGGGAAATCCAGCGGCCTATGGACATGGTAACGTGGAAGATCAGCAATTTTTTGGACAGCATAATCCACATTGGATATCAGGCAATTTTCCAGATGGAAATAAGATACTCGTTTTCAACAATGGTCTCGGTAGGGACATTTCCTATTCTTCAGTTGAAATTATAGAACCAACAATGGCCGGGACGTATAATTATGAATACAATCTGGGAGAGCCATACGCTCCCGCACAACCAGAATGGTCATATACAGCACCAAATGACCCTACGTCATTTTATTCAAGAATATTGTCAAGTGCACAACGCTTACCAAATGGTAATACATTGATATGTGAGGGTACATCTGGCACTTTTTTTGAAATAAACGAAGCCGATGAAACCGTATGGAAGTATATAAATCCAGTAACGTCGCAAGGTGAAGTTTTAACACAAGGGGATGATCCTATATCCAATGTGTTTCAGGTTATTAGATATGACCCAGAATACCCAGGATTGTTGGGTAAAGACCTAAATCCATCCAATCCAATTGAAAAAGGTTTTAATATTGGGGATTGTAAATAGGTCTGTTTTTCTCTTTTAAACTTCATTTCATCCAATTATTAATTTTAAAAATGGAATTTCACTTAAATTTGCTGTTTTGAATCATACATAGAAATGATAGCCACAATTTGCAGAAAAGCCCATTTTAATGCAGCCCATAGACTGCACAACCCCAAATGGAGCAATGAAAAGAATAGAGAGGTTTTTGGAAAATGCAATAGTCCAAATTATCATGGACATAATTTTGATTTGGAAGTAAGAATAAGAGGTGAAGTAAACCCGGATACAGGTTTTGTGATGGATTTGGCCGTTTTGGGAACTCTTATCGAAGAAGAAATTGAAGACCGGTTCGATCATAAGAACCTAAACACGGATTGTCCGGAATTTGAAGGATTGTTGCCTTCTACAGAACATTTTGTGAAAGTCATTTATGATATTTTGAAACCAAAATTGGGAAAAGAGCAACTATTGCATATTTCGTTGCATGAAACCCAGAAGAATTCGGCAGAATATGGAGATTGGTGACAATTTTACGATATTGCAGCCCTTTTATGGGATATTAGCTCAGTTGGTTTAGAGCGCTGCCTTGACAGGGCAGAGGTCACTGGTTCGAATCCAGTATATCCCACATTTCCCTTATAACAAATCCAAGACTCGTTCCAATGCCATACCTCGTGACCCTTTAATCAAAAGGTTTCCGGTTTTTAATGGATTTTCTTCAAGATGTTTTCTAAAATCGTCAAAAGACTTGAATTTTTTAAATGAAGTTTCAGTGTTGAAGAAGTTCTCACCTACAAAAAACGCATGGGTAAACCCTTTGTTTCTTGCCAAGTTTACTATTGATTGGTGTTCTTTTTCGGCATCTTGTCCAAGCTCAAACATGTCGCCAAGAATAAGAGTCTTATTATCTGTTTCCATTAGCTCAAAATTCTCCAATGCAGCCTGCATACTAGTTGGATTGGCATTATAAGCATCCATAATGATACGAAATCCATTTTTAGTGATAATCTGGGAACGGTTGTTTTGGGGTTGATACTTCTCAATTGCAATTTTTATTTCTGATAAGGGTACATTAAAGTATTTCCCCATAAGTACTGCAGCACAGCAATTTGAAAAATTATACTTGCCGATCAATTGTGTTTCAATCCTCATATTTTCCATTTCAAGAACCACAAAAGGGTTGGCAGACACAAAACTGATAGTATAATACTGATGATTTTCTTGGCTGTAACCAGACTTGTTAATGTACGAACCCAATTTTTCCTGTTGTATAGGGTCATCTGCATTTAAAAAAACGTATTTGTTATTCGGAATTAGATAATCATACAGCTCACTTTTTCCTTTGATTACACCTTCAACACCACCAAAGCCTTCTAAATGGGCTTTTCCAAAGTTGGTGATATAACCAAAATCTGGTTGTGCTATACTGCTTAAGAATGCTATTTCCCCTTGATGGTTCGCACCCATTTCAACAATGGCTATCTCAGTTTCCGGTTTTATGGATAACAGGGTTAGGGGTACTCCTATATGATTGTTTAAATTTCCTTTTGTTGCAATGGTCTTATACTTACGCGAAAGAACTTGACTGATCAATTCTTTTGTGGTGGTTTTGCCATTGCTTCCAGTCAATGAAATAACTCTTGCAGTATTTTTATTCCGGTGGAATGTGGCAAGCTTTTGAAGGGTTTCCAAAACATCATCAACCAAGATACACCTTTCAGAAGTGGAATGTTCTTCTTCATCAACTATAGCATATGATGCACCTTTTTTTAGAGCAGCTTTAGCAAATTTGTTGCCATTGAAGTTGGGACCTTTTAATGCAAAGAATATACAGTCTTTCGTTATTTTACGTGTATCTGTGCAAATTGAGGGGTACTGTAAAAACAGTACGTGAAGTTCTTCCAATGTCATAATTCGAAGATAAAAAAAAGCCCTGATTTTAATCAGGGCTTTTATGAAATATCTTTCCGGATGCTCTATTTAGCTTTTTTGTGTCTTACAGTTTTGTTCTTTGTTTTGGACTTAGAACCAACTCTGGACATCGCACATCTGAATCCAACATCATCTGTTGCCATGTATTGCGGTAGGTATCTACGCTGCGCTGGATCTAGCCAAAATGCTCTATCTCTCCAGGAACCTCCCTTATAAACACGTACTTCATCATTAATCAAAGAAGTTCTGTAGTTGGAAGTGTCATACTGACGAAGAATCTTACCTGTAGAATCACGCTCAACCTTATGCTTTGGCGAGTCGTACATTTTTCTATTGTCATTCTCATCACTAAATCTTTCAAAAAATCTGGAAGAACCTGGATCACCATCTCGGTAACCTCTATTATCACTAGAAGAGAAGTTTGTTCTCAAATAGGTTTCTTCTTCGGTAACTGGTACCATTTCAATCTCACCTGGAAGATTTAAGGCAACGATTTTCCCATTCGGCAGTGTGTCATAGACTATATCATCACGTAAAACTTTTACTTTACCATCTTCATCGATAGCCTTTTTAAGGAATATATTTCCTCGGTAATAGTTGAAATCACTTATTTCATCATCAACAATTGGGCGATAAACATCGGCTACCCATTCAGATACATTACCTGCCATGTCATAAAGACCAAAATCGTTTGATTTATACGATTTTACTTCAGCCGTGATGTCGGCTCCATCATCAGACCAACCGGCAATTCCACCATAGTCACCTTTGGCTTGCTTAAAGTTGGCCAATTGGTCTCCACGACCTACACGCTGTCCATTTCTGGTATAATCACCTTCCCATGGATATTTTTTTCTACCTCTATAGTTATTGTATTCTCTGGAACCAATGAGTGCCTGAGCTGCATATTCCCATTCTGTTTCAGTTGGAAGTCTGTATTCTGGCATAATGATGCCACTACTTCTTTTTGCAAACGTATTAATGGAATCACGCTTTTGTTTTCCTTGTAAAGAATCTATTTGACCCCCGTAAACTGATTCTGGGTTGTTCAAATAGGCTTCAGTACTAAAAGTACCGCCAATTTCACCATTCAATACTTTATATTTTGCATCTTGGGCCAAGTATCCTTCTTTTTCCAACATGGCTTCATTAACTCTATCAGTTCTCCACTCCGCATACTGTGAGGCTTGCACCCAGTTAACACCTACAACAGGATATTCCGCATAAGCAGGGTGTCTTAAGTAGCTATTGGTCATGGTCTCATTGAAGCCCAATCTGTTTCTCCAAACCAAGGTATCTGGCAATGCTCCGTTATAAATATTTTTATAGTTTGGATTTTCTGGTGGATATACCGCTTTCAGATAATCCAAATATTCCAAATACATTACATTGGTCACCTCAGTTTCATCCATATAGAATGATTGCACATGCTGTTGCGTGGGTGTGTTGTTCCAATCATGCATAATGTCATCTTGAACTTTACCTTTGGTAAATGTTCCCCCTTCAATAAAAACAGTTCCAGGAGGAGTTACTTGTTCCTTGAAATCTGAATTATATTGAAAACCACCTTCTTTTGCATTAATCTTCCATCCTGTGGCTCTTGATACATTTTTGGAAGAAGAAGATGAGGAATTTTTACAACTGGAAAAACCTCCAACAACTACTGCGAAAGAAAGTACAACTTTTATAAAGTGTTTTTTCATAATTTGGGCTTGAGTACTTTAAAACTTAGGGTTTCATCCCTAGCTACTTTAACTTGATTTGATTTATTAAAACCTGTAATGGCAATAAAACGACGTTTTGGCCATAATATTTTGTCTCTGGAAAATAATTATTGCAACCATTGAACAAACATCTGATAGAATTTAAACGCCACAGGTTTAAAAATAGTATGGTGCAATTGAGGTTTTAACGGTTTTATGGCCTTCTTGAAGTAATAATCTCGTCAAACTTTAAATGTTCCTTTAAATTTGTTTAAAAAAACAGAGTTCTTTTATAAGAATTTATGGAAAAGCTCGTTTACATGTAATACATCTAATAGATATTTTAGATTATAATGACCTTAACATTCACTAAACGCTAAATGCATAAAATGAAAAAGTTACTGATATTGGTAGTGATTCTTGGCATAACCCCTTTTGCAAGAGCACAACAAGAAAGAGTAATTACTACAGCTGTTCCATTTCTAACTATTGCAGCAGATGCCAGGGCATCTGGTATGGGAGATATGGGAGTTGCCACTTCCGTTGATGCTTTCTCACAACAGTGGAATCCGGCAAAATTCGCTTTCGCCAACCAAAAAACTGGAGTAGGGATAAGTTATACACCATATTTGGAAAGCATTGTTAATGATGTTTCCCTGTTAAACGCAAATTTTTATAATAAGATTAATGATCGAAGCGCATTTGCAGTGAGCCTTCGCTATTTTGGTTTAGGAGAAATTGAACTCCGTCAGACAATAGATGAGGATGCTACTTTGGTGAAGCCCAATGAATTTGCTATCGATGGATCCTATTCGTTAAAGTTAAGCCAAACTTTTTCCATGGCTGTAGGTGGTAGGTTTATAAGTTCAAATCTTAGATTCCAAGACGGCGCTCAGGATTCACAGGCTGCAAATGCTTTTGCAGTGGATATTTCAGGTTTTTATCGATCTAGAGAGATTGCTTATAATAGTTTTGATGGTCGTTGGAGAGCTGGATTCAATGTTTCCAATCTTGGAGGCAAAATTCAATATGACGAAGGTGGTCAGGAAAACTTCTTGCCAACGAATCTTAAGTTTGGTGCTGGGTTTGATTTCATACTGGATCAAGACAACGTTATTGGTCTTCATACAGAATTTAACAAGTTATTGGTGCCAACCCCTAGAGATTTTACGGGAGATGGGCAGATTACAGCCGAGGATAATGATGAATATCAACAAATAGGTTTCTTCAGTGGTGTTTTTGAATCTTTTGGAGATGCTCCTGATGGTTTTGGAGAAGAACTAAAAGAAATTACTTGGGCACTTGGGGCAGAATATAAGTATCAAGAAGCATTTATGCTTAGGGCAGGGTATTTCAACGAAAACGAGGAAAAAGGAGCAAGGCAATTCTTTACGTTGGGCGCAGGATTCAAGTTTAAAGCGGCTCAAATAGATTTATCTTATTTATTCTCAACTTCACAAGTTAGAAACCCATTGGAAAATACATTGCGTTTCTCCCTTACCTTCAACTTTGGTGAGGAGTATGTGAATGACTAAACAAAAACAATAAAATCATAAGAAAACCTGTCCATCGACAGGTTTTCTTATTTTTGGTCAATACCTAACACAGAATCAGAATGAAGAAACAACATATTGGTTTTGAGCTTTCCATTTATGAGAATGATGAAGATCTGTCACGAAACGAACAAAAATTGTTAAGTGATGCGGAAAAAGCTAGGGAGAATGCCTATGCACCTTATTCAAATTTTAAGGTAGGAGCGGCTGTCTTATTGGAAAATGGAGAAACGGTTATTGGTAATAATCAGGAGAATTCATCGTATCCATCAGGGCTTTGTGCAGAACGTGTAGCCATATTTCAGGCTGGAGCAAAATATCCTGGTATTCCTATCAAAACCATTGCTATTAGTGCAACTTCAAAGGATTATGTGGTCGATACCCCTGCAGGTCCATGTGGCAATTGCAGGCAATCTATTATTGAGTATGAGCAAAAACAAAAAGCGCCTGTTTCATTGTTACTTCGTGGCCAAATAGGACCAATATATAAGTGTGATTCCGTTGCTGATATTTTACCACTGGCATTTAGCAGTTCATTTTTGAGCGATTCTTAAACCAAATGTTTTTACAAAACAGATATATATGTATTTTTGCTGTTCTTCAACGCTGAAGAATTTCATATAATATAACCGTTAATGAAAAAAATCACCAAAGAGGTTTACCTAAAATGGTACGAAGACATGTTGTTCTGGAGAAAGTTCGAGGACAAACTTGCTGCAGTTTATATTCAACAAAAAGTTAGAGGTTTTCTACATCTATATAATGGTCAGGAAGCTGTTCTGGCGGGCTCATTACATGCAATGGATTTGACCAAGGATAGAATGATAACTGCATACAGGAACCATGTGCAACCAATTGGCATGGGGGTAGACCCAAAAAGGGTAATGGCCGAGCTTTTTGGAAAAGTAACGGGTACCTCCAAAGGTATGGGTGGTTCTATGCATATTTTTTCCAAAGAACACCGTTTTTATGGAGGGCATGGAATTGTTGGAGGACAGATTCCTCTGGGAGCTGGATTGGCCTTTGCGGACAAATACTTTAAAAGAGATAATGTTACCCTATGTTATATGGGTGATGGTGCGGTTCGCCAAGGTTCTTTGCATGAAGCTTTCAACTTGGCAATGCTTTGGCAATTGCCTGTAGTCTTTATTTGTGAAAATAACGGATACGCTATGGGAACCTCAGTAGCAAGAACGTCATATTCCACCGAAATATGGAAACTGGGACTAGGATATGAAATGCCTTGTGGCCCTGTTGATGGTATGGACCCTACCATTGTTGCCAAAGAAGTTGATAAAGCCATAGAACGGGCTCGCTCTGGAGGAGGACCTACTTTCCTAGAGATGAAGACCTATCGTTACCGTGGACATTCCATGTCAGATGCGCAACATTATCGAACAAAAGAAGAGGTTGAAGAATATAAGAAAATAGACCCAATCACTCAGGTTAAAGATGTGATTTTTGAAAAGGGATATGCATCTGAGGATGAGATCAAGGAGGTCGATAAAAGGGTAAAAAGTTTGGTATCGGAATGTGAGAAGTTTGCTGAAGAATCAGATTTCCCCCCAGTTCAACAACTATATGACACGGTTTACGAACAAGAAGATTATCCATTTTTACAACATAAATTATAAGTAGATGGCAGAAGTAATCAATATGCCTAGATTGAGCGATACTATGGAGGAAGGTACCGTGGCTAAATGGCTCAAAAAAGTGGGAGACAAGGTTGAAGAAGGAGATATTTTGGCCGAGATTGAAACAGATAAGGCCACTATGGAATTTGAGTCCTTCCATGAAGGTACATTACTTCACATAGGAATTGAAGAAGGAGATGGAGCTCCAGTAGATTCGCTTTTGGCGATTATTGGCGAAGATGGTGAAGATATTTCTGGTTTATTGAGTGGTAGTGGAGATTCTGCGACCTCAGAAGCACCTGCCACCGAAAGTACTCCGGAAGCTATTGCTACTTCTACTTCAGAAGCAACACCTACGGCTGATATTCCCGAAGGAGTGGAAGTCATTGCCATGCCCAGATTGAGCGATACCATGGAAGAAGGTACTGTGGCAACATGGCTTAAAAAAGTGGGAGATACGGTAGAAGAAGGGGATATTTTGGCCGAGATTGAAACAGATAAAGCTACCATGGAATTTGAATCCTTCTATTCAGGTACCTTGCTGCACATCGGAATTCAAGAAGGAGAATCAGCTCCTGTAGATGAGGTTTTGGCCGTTATTGGCCCAGAAGGAACAGATGTCAATGCCGTTTTAAATGCTTCTTCAGGTTCAAGCCCGGTTGAAAGCGCTCCAAAAGCTGAGGTTCAGACAGCTGCACCAGCGGTTCAGGAAGCTCCGGTACAAGCAACTACTTCCCAAAATGGACGTATTCTAGCTTCGCCTTTGGCAAAGAAAATTGCCAGTGACAAAGGAATTAACTTAGCAGAAGTAAGTGGGTCAGGTGATCATGGTCGAATTGTAAAGCGAGATGTCGAGAATTTCCAACCTTCACAAGTATCGGCTCCAACTGCTGAAAAAGTAGAAACTTCCGCTACCCCGATAGCTCCTATCAACTTGCCCGTTGGTGAGGAAAGTCAGGAAGAAGTGAAAAACTCTTCCATGCGAAAAGCAATCACCAAACATTTGGGCGCTTCTAAATTCAGTGCTCCACATTTCTACTTGACAATTGAAGTGGATATGGACAACGCTAAGGCATCAAGGGTGCAGATAAATAGTCTGCCAGATACCAAAGTATCTTTTAATGATATGGTATTAAAAGCTTGTGCAATGGCATTGAAAAAGCATCCACAAGTAAATACAACATGGACAGATGAAGCTACCATATACAAACATCATATCCATATGGGTGTTGCTGTTGCGGTAGATGAAGGTTTGGTTGTTCCTGTTATAAAATTTGCAGACCAACTAAGTTTGACGCAAATAGGTGCTTCAGTGAAGGACTTGGCAGGAAGAGCACGAAACAAGAAAGTAAAACCAGATGAAATGGAAGGTAGTACTTTTACGGTATCCAACCTTGGAATGTTTGGAATTCAAGAATTCACATCCATCATCAATAAACCAAATTCAGCTATTTTATCCGTAGGAGCAATAGTTGAAAAGCCAGTGGTTAAAAATGGCGAAATTGTTGTGGGTAATACAATGAAAGTAACCTTGGCATGTGACCATAGAACGGTTGATGGTGCAGTAGGTGCTCAATTTTTGCAAACACTAAGGGCTTATTTAGAAAACCCGGTTACCATGTTGGCATAATAGGATAAGAGAAGAATACAATATGAAAGCATCCTTTTTAGGATGCTTTTTTTATCTTTAAAAGATTATAAAATAAAAATATGAAAAAAGTTTTATGTGTTTTTGCAATTGGGCTATTGGCCAGCTGCGGGTCAACACAAATGCGGGAAACAACAACGGTTCCAACGCAGACAACAGTGTCAGGTCCAGAAGGTGTAAAAGGCAGCATTGCAGATGAAGCAATGGATGCGAAAGCTTCTGGTAGCTCCTTGAAAATGTTTACAAATCCGGAACGGGTGGGTGAAATCATGAATTATCTAGCTTCGGATGATTTAAAAGGAAGAGATTCTGGAAGTGAAGGTATTGAAATGGCCGCAACATATATTGAAAACTACTTTAAGTCATATGGCATTACCCCATATTTTGAATCGTATCGGGATACACTGTCCAATTACAAAAAGACGTCTTATAATGTTGTTGGGATTGTTGAAGGAAATGATCCTGTTTTGAAGAATGAATATATCGTAATTGGCGCCCACTATGATCATATAGGGATAATTACCATTGATAAAGGAGATGCGATTGCAAACGGGGCGAACGACAATGCTTCTGGAACCACAACAGTAATGGAATTGGCAAGATACTTTGGAACAGAAAAAACGAACAAGAGAAGCTTGATATTTGCCTTGTTCAGCGCAGAAGAAAAAGGATTGTTGGGTTCAAAACATTTGGCCAAAAAGCTCAAAGCAAAGGACTTAAACCTATATGCCATGTTGAATTTTGAAATGACAGGGGTTCCATTACAAGGAAAGGACTATTTTGTTTATGTAACCGGTTACAAAAAATCCAACTTGGCCGCAGTAAATAACGAGTATGCTAAGGAGAATTTAGTAGGATATTTACCAACAGCAAGTGAATACAATCTTTTCCAGAGATCGGACAATTATCCGTTTTACCAAGAATTTGGGGTGCCATCTCATACCTATTGTACCTTTGATTTCACCAACTTTGACCATTATCATAAAGTAGGAGATGAAAATGATATAATGGATTTTGACCATATGGCAACTTTGGTAAATAAAATGCTACCTGTGTTGGAGGGAATTTCCAATGCACCGACCCAAGAAATTAAAATTCATTAACATAAGACCACCCCAAGCTTAGTTGAGGGGGTTTCTCTATGGCGAATATTATTATCACGGGAACAAGTAGAGGTATAGGGTTTGAACTCGTAAAGCTCTTTTCCCAAGAAGGACATCAGGTTTTGGCATTATCTCGTAATGAAAATCCTATAAAGGAATTGAAGTTGTCCAATGTACATTCTTTTTCTTTTGATTTGGCAAACCCAAAAGACTTTAAAAGAATCACGAATTTTCTTAAGGATTGGGATAAAGTGGATGTCCTTATCAATAATGCTGGGAGTCTATTGAACAAGCCATTTTTGGAAACTTCCCAAGAAGAATTTGAAGCAGTTTACAAAGTAAATGTGTTTGGAGTGGCTGAAATGACCAAGACCGCACTCCCAAAAATGGACAAGGATGGACATGTGGTAACCATTAGTTCAATGGGTGGAGTACAGGGAAGTATTAAATTTCCAGGACTTTCGGCATATAGTTCCAGTAAAGGTGCCGTAATTACCCTTACAGAGCTATGGGCGGAAGAATTTAAAGAGACAGGCCCCAGTTTTAATGTGCTGGCATTGGGAGCGGTACAGACGGAAATGTTGGCTGAGGCCTTTCCAGGTTACGAAGCACCAGTAACAGCAAAAGAAATGGCAACTTATATTAAAGATTTTTCATTAACAGGTCAAGAATTGTATAACGGAAAGTTGTTGCAAGTAAGTAATAGTACTCCATAGAATAATCTTAATTTAGTTCTGTGAGCACCACGTTGCAAAAATATTTACCAGAACGTGCAGTTGAACCATGCCTTAGTTTGATAGAACATAATGGTGTGCATTTAAAAATTGTAAATCATAGGGTAACACGTCATGGCGATTACAGGAGGATGCCCAATGGCTTGCATCAAATAACTGTAAATGCGTCCCTGAATAAATATCGTTTTTTAATTACGTTGGTGCATGAGATTGCCCATTTAGTTGCTTTTGAAAAATATGGTCGTCGTATTAAACCTCATGGATTGGAATGGAAACGCACTTTTCAACATTTAATGATTCCTTTTATCAGGCCGGAGGTGTTCCCTTCCCAGTTGCTTCCCATCATTGCGAATCATTTTAAAAATCCAAAAGCAAGTAGCAGTACAGATGCTCGCCTATCCATAGCACTAAAGACTTTTGATTCCGAAGAAAGAAAGAACAGTTATGTCTATGAATTGCCAATAGGTAGCAAGTTTCGTTTGTATAACGGGAAACTTTTCCAAAAAGGAAAAAAGCGAATAAAACGATTTGAATGTACGGAATTGGCCACTGGAAAAGTATATTTGTTTCAACCTAATGCTGAAGTTGAATTAATAAGTTAAGAGGACGTTGTTGGTGCGGAAATAGAGTGCACCAAGTTTTCGATTGTGCTCGACTAGATAAAACATTGATAAGATGAACAAAAATTATTACGCAATATTAATGGCCGGAGGTGTCGGTTCCCGATTTTGGCCTGTTAGCACTTCTTCCTATCCCAAGCAGTTTCATGATATGTTGGGAACTGGAAAAACCTTGATTCAAAAAACATTTGATAGACTCAATAAATTCATTCCAACAGAAAATATTTTGATTCTTACCAATGAACGGTATAACGATTTGGTCTTGGAGCAATTACCCCAAGTGAGTCAAGAACAAGTGGTCTTGGAGCCGGCGATGCGAAATACAGCGCCTTGTATTTTATATGCCTCCTTAAAGATTCAAAAAATGAACCCCAATGCAGTCATGATTGTGGCACCAAGCGACCATTGGATTGAGGACGAAAAAGCATTTGAAAATGATGTAAAAGCCTGTTTTGATAAATGTGAAAGCGAAGACGTGTTGTGTACGTTGGGAATTCAGCCAACCTTTCCCAACACAGGTTTTGGGTATATCGAATTTGAAAAAGGAAGTGACCAAGCTCTAAAAAAGGTGTCTCAATTTAGAGAAAAACCGGATTATGAAACAGCCAAAGAATTTTTGGCGCAAGGTAATTTTCTTTGGAATGCAGGAATTTTTATGTGGGGTGTAAACACAATTGTAAACGCGTTCAAGAACTATCAACCAGACCAGTTTGATTTGTTTCAAAATGGCGTTTCTTGCTATAATACTGCTGATGAAGAGTCTTTTATAAAGGAAAACTATCCAAAGGCCGAAAACATTTCAATAGATTACGCTATATTGGAGCAATCCAAATCTATATATACTTTACCTGCTACTTTTGATTGGAACGATTTAGGGACTTGGGGCGCACTGTATGATAAGCTTGATAAGGATGAAGAGCAGAATGCTGTTGTAAATAGCAAAACGGTACTTCAAGGCGCTAAAGGAAATATGATTCGATCTCCAAAAGGAAAGATTGTAGTTGTTGATGGGTTAGAAGATTATATTATTGTGGATAAAGAGGAAGTTTTACTGATTTATCCAAAATCGAAGCAGCAAGACATTAAAAAAGTGCTAGGTCTGGTAAAGGAAAGGTTTGGTGATCAGCACGCATAATTATGAGTGAACATTTATTTGGAGGGGAGCAAACCCCAAATCAAGATAGTGGGGAAGACGTAAAAAAGGATTTTAAGGGGCTTTTGGGAAGTGTACGTAAGTTTCTTTCTGAACTCTTGGAGATTCGAACCAATACAGATGCCGCTGCTACAAAAGAATCCATAATAGCCGATATTCCGTTTAAAGGACATACGTCTTGGATTCTTATTTGCTCCATTTTTATTGCCTCCATAGGTCTTAATGCCAATTCCACAGCAGTTGTTATTGGAGCCATGTTAATATCCCCTTTAATGGGTCCCATTTTGGGAATGGGTCTTTCATTGGCAATTAATGATATTGATACATTACGTAGATCGCTCAAGAATTTTACCGTAATGGTGGTTTTAAGTGTAATTACTGCCTTTTTGTTTTTCTATCTGTTTCCATTGCGAGATGAGTCTTCTGAGCTTTTGGCGCGCACGAAACCTGATATTAGAGACGTGTTGATTGCATTTTTTGGTGGACTTTCTTTGGTAATAGCTCGAGCTAAAAAGGGTACAATTGCCAGTGTTATTTTTGGAGTTGCAATTGCCACGGCACTTATGCCACCGCTTTGTACCGTAGGTTTTGGCTTGGCAATAGGAAAATTGGAGTATGCCTGGGGCGCAATGTATTTGTTCATCATCAATACCATGTTTATTGGTTTGGCGACCTTTTTGGTCATCAAGTTTTTACGATTCCCCATGGTGCGTTATGCCAACTCCCAACGAAGGAGGCTTATAGCCCGAGTCGCATCAATAACCGGGATTGCGGTAATGATTCCTGCGGGATTCACCTTTTATCAAGTTTTTCAGGAATCACTTTTTAAAAAACAGGCACAGGAATTTTTGAAAGATACTATTGAAGTATATCAATTCAATGAATCAGGTCGTTATGTGGACAATCTTACTAAAATTGAATTTGTAGATGATGGCACGTCGTTAATAGAATTGGTCTGTATGGGCGATGAATTGATTCCTGAGAATATCATTAATACCTGGCGAGTCCAAAAAAATGAGTTTTCTAGATTGAAAGATGCAGATTTTAGGGTTTTACAAGGAGGTAGAGACGACTCCGAAGAAAAATTCAACTATGTAAGTGAACTTTACGAGAAAAACAAAGTTGAACTTTTAAACAAGGATGAGCAAATACGTTTGTTGGAAGAGGAGGTTGCCAGTTTGACCAAGAATGCGGGAAAACAAATTCCATTTAAAAATATAAGTGACGAGGCAAAGGCCAACTATGAAAATATTGTAGGACTTGGATTCTCTTATCAAATACAAACTGATTTTAATAAGTTGGATACCGTTCCCGTCTTTGAGGTGAAATGGAAGGAAGGAATTCAAAAAAATCAAAAAGAAGCAGACACTAAAAAAATGGTTGCTTGGTTAAAACTTCGTTTGCAAGATTCAACTTTGGTGGTTAAGAAGGTTGAGTAGTCAGTCTTATTATTAATTACGCTCCTCTATATACATTTGTCGTACTTTTTTAAAGAGCTCGGAGGAATAGACAAAGTCAGTAACCGCCTTGTTGTCGGTTTTAAAAATTTCTTTGTTGGTTCCTTCCCATTCCTTGTGTCCGTTCTTTAAAAAGATGATTTTTTCTCCAATTTCCATTACTGAGTTCATATCGTGCGTATTGATAATGGTGGTAATATTATATTCTTTGGTAATTTCTTGGATTAGATTGTCTATCAAGATTGCCGTCTTGGGATCTAATCCGGAATTTGGTTCATCACAAAACAAATATTTGGGATTCATTACAATGGCACGTGCAATGGCCACCCTTTTTTGCATCCCACCAGATATTTCAGAAGGAAATTTTTTATGCGCATCAATTAGATTAACACGTTCTAAAACAAAATCAACACGATCTTGCATTTCAGCTTTAGATTGATTGGTGAACATATCCAGAGGGAACATCACATTACCTTCAACAGTCATAGAATCAAATAAGGCGCTTCCTTGAAATACCATTCCCATTTCTTGTCGCAAATCCCTGCGCTCACTGGTGGATAATTCAGAATAAAACTGACCGTTATAGCAAATTTGACCTTCTTCGGGTTCAAACAATCCCAAAAGACATTTTAAAAAAACGGTTTTTCCAGATCCACTTTGGCCAATGACCAAATTGGTCTTTCCGTCTTCAAAAATGGTGCTTACACCCTTAAGTATATGGGCGTCTCCAAATGATTTATGAATATTATCAACTTCTATCATTAACCTAACATTAGTTGTGTAAGGATGTAATTCAAAATAATGATGACCACACTTGTCCAAACAAATGAGGTTGTACTGGCCTTGCCTACTTCCAAAGCCCCACCTTTCATAAAAAAACCATGGTAGGATGGCACCGTTGCAATTACAAATGCAAATATTAACGTCTTTATAAAAGCATAGGTCACATGAAACGATTCAAAATCCATTTGCAATCCCTTGATAAACTCCCCACTTGGTGCATAGCCACCAAAAACGGCAGCAATCCATCCACCTAAGATACCTACATACATGGCAATGGCCACAGCAAACGGATACATTAACATGGCTATAATCTTTGGGAAAACCAAATAATTCAGTGAATTGACTCCCATCACTTCCAAAGCGTCAATCTGTTCGGTAACCCGCATTGTACCAATACTGGATGTGATATAAGAACCCACCTTACCTGCCATAATTATGGAAGTAAAAGTTGGCGCAAATTCTAAAATAACGGATTGTCTTGCTGCAAATCCAATAAGGCTTTTTGGTAAAAAGGGGCTGGTAAGGTTTAAGGCGGTCTGTATGGTAACAACCCCACCAATAAAAAAGGCGATAAATATAATAATGCCCAAAGAACCGAATATCAATTCATCGATTTCCTTTAAAATAAGGGACCTCATGATTGGCCACTTGGTTGGCTTTTTAAATACCTCCCAAACCATGATGAAGTATTTTCCAATCGCTTCAAGGTAATTCATGCACTAAAAATAAGAATATTGAACAGTATTTAACCTCCATTTAAAATTTAAAAGGTTTAAATGAATAGTTTTGTACTCGTTTATAAATTAGATTATTCATGAAAAAAACCAACACGCTCGTACTGGTGCTAACTCTTTTTGCTGCCTGTTTTTCTTTTGCCCAACGTAAAGCAAAAAAAACCATTGAGGAAAAGCCAATAGAGATTGCACAATCGCCAAAATTGGTTGTGGGAATTATTGTAGATCAAATGCGGTATGATTACTTGACCCGTTTTTGGAATCATTATGGAGAAGGAGGGTTTAAGCGTTTGGTAACCGATGGGTTTAATTGTAAAAACCATCATTTTAATTATGCTCCCACTAGTACAGGACCAGGGCATACATCTGTCTATACGGGAACTACACCATCCATTCATGGCATAATCGGGAATAATTGGTATGATAAAACCCAAGATGAAAGTGTGTATTGTGCGGGTGATGCTCGTTATAAGTCTGTTGGAACATCATCGGATGCTGGAGAAATGTCACCACACCGTATGTTGACAACTACAATAACCGATCAGTTACGTTTGCATACCCAAAAGAGGGGTAAAGTAATCGCAGTGGCACTAAAAGATAGAGGTGCGATACTGCCTGGAGGGCATATGGCAAGTGCGGCATATTGGTTTGAAGGTGGTGACTATGGGAAATGGATAAGCAGTACATATTACATGCAACAGCTTCCTAAATGGGTGGCTGATTTTAATGCATCGAATAAAATAAAAGCATATAAAAAACCATGGAACACCTTAAAGGATATAAGTTTATATGTGGAAAGTGGAAGCGATAACAATAACTATGAAACTCCATTTGAGGATGAAACCACTCCTACCTTTCCCCACAGTACGCCAAATCTACTGAATAAGGAAAAGGATTTTGAAATCTTAAAATATACTCCCTACGGAAATAGTATTACTGCAGATTTTGCTCTTGAAGCGCTGGAAAAGGAAAATTTGGGAACCGATGCCATTACGGATTTTCTAGCCATCAGTTTTTCAAGTACCGACTACATTGGCCATAAATATGGAGTGAACTCAAAAGAAGTTCAAGATGCATATTTAAGACTTGATGTTGATTTGGCACGAATCCTTAATACTTTGGATGAAAAAGTTGGTAAGGGTGAGTATACAGTGTTCTTGTCCGCAGATCATGGGGCAGTTCATGTTCCGTCTTACCTTATGGATGAAAAAATACCCGCAGGATATATGGATTCTGAGGCTTCAAAAGTGAGGTTTGATGAGTTCTTGAAATACAAATACGGTACTACGGACATTGTTAAAAGAATAAGTGATTTTCAAATTTTTCTTGATAGAAAAGTCCTTGACAATCTTGATATGAATATTGAAGACGTAGAGGAAGAAATTGCTTTTGAATTATTGGACTATGATGATGTTGGAAAAATATATACAGGGTATCAAATGTGGCAAAATGAATATACCAGGGGTTTGCCTTATATTTTGCAAAATGGATGGAATCAAAAGCGCTCGGGGGATGTTCTTATAGTGCAAAATCCTGGTTACGTTTCATATCATACAACTGGTTCTACACACGGTTCCCCTATGATTTATGATACGCATGTTCCTCTTTTGTTTTATGGAAAAGGAATAAAAAAAGGAAGTACGGCAAATAGAACGGAAATCCCCGATATTGCGCCTACTCTTGCTACTTTATTAGGTATAGCATTTCCAAATGGTACAACAGGTGAGCCAATAAATGAAGTGCTTAATTAGTTAAGCGTTTTATATTCTATTTTAGGACATCCGGGTTAACAATATTTGGGACATTTCCCTTCTCATAAAAGCTGATTATATTTCTGGCTCCCATTCTAGCCATTTCATTTCGGGCAGTAATAGTTGCCGAGCCGATATGAGGGAGTACGCAGACATTTTCCATTAAAAGAAGAGGATTGTTGGGCTTCATTGGTTCCGGATTGGTCACGTCTAGGCCAGCTCCCCAAATATTACCTTTATTTAAGGCGTCTATTAAATCTTTTTCATTATGGACTCCCCCTCTAGCCGTGTTTATAAACAATGATGAAGGCTTCATTCTTTTAAAAACTACTTTATTGAATATGCCTTGGGTTTCTGGTGTTAAGGCACAGTGAACTGAAATCACATCACTTTGTGATACCAAGGTGTCAAAATCAACAAATCCTGCTCCAAGTTCTTTTTCCGCTCTTTTGTTGACACTTCTGTTATGGTACAAGATTTCCATATCGTAGGCACCTTTGCATCTTTTGGCCATTGCCATGCCTATTCTCCCCAAGCCTAAAATACCAAGTGTTTTACCTTTAAGTTCCAGCCCTAAATGACCTATAGGGTCAAAGTGACTCCATTTTCCATCCTTTATTTTTTGGTTCATAAAGAACATCTTTCGGGCGGTGGCAATCATCAAGCCAAAGGCAACATCTGCTGTAGCCTCGGTCATAGCATTCGGAGCATATCCAATAGGAATCTTAAGCTTTGTGGCTTCATTGATATCTATGTTATCATAGCCCACAGCAAATTGGGTAATAATGTCTAAGTGTGAACAGGTGTTTAAAAAAGCACTGTCAATTTTATCTGTTAACGTACAAAAAAGGGCATCACAATCTTTGACAGCCTTTGTCAACTGCTCGTAGGGCATGGGATACTCTTTATCCCAACTGATTACTTTAAAACCGGCACCTTCTAGAAGCTGAGTTGCCAGCTTTGGGAAAATTCGAGATAGGAATACTGTTTTTTGGACCATATCTTAATTTTAGTTCTAACGGATTAACTACATTTTTTGCAAGATACCTTTCCATCTATATTTTCTGATAAAAGCGCCTTCATCCTTTGAAACAAATCGGGGAACCTGGTAAATCAAGGCTTTTAGATAGCCCAAAATTATTTGAATGTATAACTTCAAGCTTTTGGAATGCCACGCCATTTTTAGTGCAGCGACTTTGGTGAGGACAATGCCATAGCGCATTTTGTAAAGCGCTTCTCCTTTGGTCTTATAGTTTTTTGAGCTATAGCCATGACCAGTGGGACGTAGGTGTTTTACATGCAATGAAGAATCCGTTAAGGTTTCAAAATCATGGTACTTGGCCAGAAGGACATCCACAGTATCCCACCCAACTCCTGGGCGTAAACCTTCAATCTTAATAAAGCAAGATTTATGATATAGCTTTATAGGTCCACGAATATGGTTTTTTTTTGCAATAGTTTCATATACCCAATCGTCATCTTTTTTTATGTAAAGCAACCCAGAACACATACCTAATTTCCAATTGCTTTGAAAATGGTTTAGGATAACTTCAAAATAATTGGGAGGGAGGATAATATCCGCGTCAAATTTGCCTATCAAGTTAAAATTGGATACATGCTGTAGTCCAAAATTAAAAGTATCCACTACCTTTTTTCCTGGAATATGTTCATCAATAGACTTTCTCTTGAAAACCTTTATCCAATCAAACTTTTTAGAATAGCCTGAAGCAATTTTAAATGTATCATCACTGGAATTATCGTCCACAACAATTACCTCATCTGGAGTCTGGGTTTGTGCAACAAAGGAATCCAGACAATCTGAAAGATAAGATGCTTCATTATGGGCAGGGATAATAATGCTTATTCGCATAGGCTAAAATTCCAAAAAAATGAACACTTATCCCAAAGAAGTTTTATGTTCTTTGGAAATAGGAGTAGTGATTAACCTTTTGTCCTTGACCCTTTTATCAAGAATGCTTCGATTAATAAAATATTTCTCGACTGCGCTCGAAATGACAGGTTAGGACTTTCGCTCTGCGTACACAATATAATAGCGATTGGTAAAGTAGCGCAACAATGGTCTAAGCCCTAGTTTTTTGGTAGGATTGGTCCATTTAGCGGAATCTTTGATTGTCCACCCCGCTTTTTCCAAGAGCCAATCAAACTGCCAATCTTCAAATTCATGGTAATGTCGGTCCCATGGGTCTGTTTTGCTCCGGTATGCCGATGAAAACCATAACCGCATTGGAATACTCGCAACTAGTTTATCTACTTTTATTTCCTTTAATACATTATAGGGGGCAACCAAATGTTCAAAAATTTCAAAAGCAGTAATCACTTTTGCATCGGTATTGGCAACGGTATCAAAATTTACATCCAAGTCTTCCCCGCCAGTATTTTTTACCTGGTATCCGTTGGATTTCATGATTTCTGAAAACGGATTTTCTACTCCCAAATCCAATATGGATTCTGAAGTATCAATATGCTTTTTTAAAAACTCTAGGGTTATTCGATACCGTTTGTGTGGATATTTGCCTTCGTACATCTAATATTTGTAAACAATGGCATTGATATTCATACCAGCGCCAACGCTTGCAAAGATAATAACATCTCCCTCTTTTACTTTGTGATTTTGAAATTCCCCCTTTCGCACTAAATCAAAAAGTGTGGGAATGGTAGCTACGGAACTGTTTCCCAATTTGTGGATGCTCATAGGCATGATCCCCTCCGGCACTTCTTTGTTGTATAAACGGTAGAATCTTTTTAGTATGGCCTCGTCCATTTTTTCATTGGCTTGATGAATGAACACTTTCTTTACTTCATCAATGGATCTTCCACTTTCATTCAAACAATCAGCCATGGCCTGTGGTACATGAGTACATGCAAATTCGTAGATTTTACGGCCATGCATTTTTATATATCTGGTATCAGATCCTTCTTCGTTGCTATAGGTTTTATCAAAAAACAAGTAATAGGCCTCGCCATTGGCATGTGTAACGGATGTATGAGCCAAAATTTCCCCAGAACTTGGATTGGCTTCAATTATGGCTGCGCCAGCACCATCGGAATAAATCATACTATCACGATCATGGTCATCCAACACTCTTGAGAGGGTCTCGCCCCCAATAACCAAACATTTTTTGGCCATTCCACTTTTAATAAAAGCATTTGCTTGTATAACTGCCTCTATCCATCCTGGGCAGCCAAAAAGCATATCATAGGCGACGCATTTTGGATTCTTTATTTTAAGTAGATGCTTTACACGTGTGGCTAGGCTGGGTAAGGTGTCACCCTGCGTTTTCCCAACAGTTAAATCTCCAAAGTTATGTGCAAAAATGATGTAATCCAGTTCCTCCTTATCAATTTTTGCATCTTCAATTGCTTTTTCAGCAGCTAGATACCCTAAATCTGATGTCTTTAATTCAGGTTTAGCATATCGACGTTCAGAAATTCCTGTAATGGATTTGAATTTTTCTATGATTACGGCATTTTCATTTGCAAAAGTGCTTCCATCTGTACCAAGAAATTCATGTTCCAAAAAGTCCTCGTTTTTTGTAATGATAGATGGAATATATCTACCAGTACCTGTAATCCCAATTTTCATTTTGAGGTTTTAGTACTTAAATATACCAGTTCATCAATAGGTTCTTATGCATGCATAATATTTCCTACGATGTCCAAGTTTGGTTTTCCTGTTCAGTGAATATGCATAAGCCCCGATTTAAGTTATATATCGAGGCTATTTTTCAGCTATTTTGATAGTTGGCTATGCTTCTACGTAAGCTTCAATAGGTGTGCAGGTACATATTAAATTACGATCCCCAAAGGCTTCATCTGTTCTTCTTATTGTTGGCCAGAACTTATTTTCTGAAACAAAGGGTAATGGAAAAGCAGCTTTTTTCCTACTATATGGGTAATCCCAACGGTCGTTAGTGACCATTTCCAAAGTATGCGGTGCATTTTTAAGCACGTTGTCTTGATCTTCGTCGCTTGCTTCGTCAATTTCCTCACGAATCGATAACATGGCATCACAAAATTTGTTCAATTCAGCAAGACTTTCGCTTTCTGTTGGTTCTATCATAATGGTACCAGCTACGGGAAAAGAAACCGTGGGTGCATGGAATCCATAATCCATCAATCGTTTTGCAATATCAGTTACCTCAATTCCATTAGCTTTAAATGGTCTGCAATCAATAATCATTTCATGGGCAGCTCTTCCTTTTTCACCAGAGTAGAGCACGTCAAATTTACCTTTCAGCTTGTCTTTAATGTAATTGGCATTTAAAATGGCAATTCTAGTGGCATCTGTTAATCCTTCCGCTCCCAACATTTTAATGTACCCGTAGGATATTAAACAGGCCAGCGCGCTGCCCCAAGGTGCTGCTGATATAGCGGTAATTGCTTTTTCTCCCCCCGTTTCCACAACTGGATTTGTTGGAAGAAATGGTTTTAATTGTGCAGCTACGCAGATAGGGCCCACCCCTGGTCCGCCACCGCCGTGAGGAATTGCAAATGTTTTGTGCAGGTTAAGATGACAAACATCGGCGCCTATGGTAGCTGGGTTTGTTAGCCCCACTTGAGCATTCATATTGGCACCATCCATATAGACTTGCCCTCCATTTTCATGAACTAGTTGGGTAATGTGTTTTATAGATGACTCAAATACACCATGGGTTGAAGGATAGGTAACCATCAAGGCTGCTAGATGTTCAGAATGTAAGTGTACTTTTTCCTCTAGATCAGCGACATCAATGTTTCCTTTTTCATCGGTTTTGGTAACCACAACTTTCATCCCTGCCATAACAGCTGAGGCAGGGTTTGTTCCGTGTGCAGAGGCAGGAATAATACAGATATTTCTGTGTCCTTCCCCATTGGCTTCATGATACGCCCGTATGGTCATCAATCCTGCGTATTCTCCCTGTGCTCCTGAGTTGGGTTGTAATGATGTTGCAGCGAAACCGGTAATCACGTTTAACTGCTCTTCCAGCTCTTTTAAAACTTCTTGATATCCTTCAGCTTGATTAAGTGGTACAAAGGGATGGATGTTGCCCCAGTTTGCCCAGCTTAATGGAAGCATTTCTGAAGCAGCGTTCAGTTTCATGGTACAGCTGCCCAAGGAAATCATGGAATGGTTCAATGCCAAATCTTTTCGCTCCAATTTTTTGATATAGCGCATCAATTCTGTTTCAGAATGGTATGAGTTGAAGACTTCTTGCTCTAAAAATGGTGTTTGACGTTTTAACGAACTTGAGATTACATTAGCAACTTCTTCTTGAATAGAAATTTCGGTTTCACCAAAACAATTTAATATAGACTCTATATCCGTTTTGTTGGTAGCTTCATTCAATGCAATTGAAATGGTTTCAGAATCAATATAGTTGAAATTTATTCCCTTACCTTCAGCAACTCCCTTCAACTTCTGTGTATCGGCTATCTTAACTTTTATAGTATCAAAAAATGAAGTATTCAGTTGTTGTAAACCAATATTTTTAAATCCATTGGAAAGGACTTTAGCCTGATTGTGTATTTTATTGGCAATATAGCCCAACCCTTTTGGCCCATGATAAACGGCATACATGCCAGCCATAACGGCCAATAGTACCTGTGCTGTACATATGTTGGATGTGGCTTTGTCACGTTTTATGTGCTGTTCCCTTGTTTGCAATGCCATGCGGAGCGCAGGATTGCCATCGGTGTCTTTTGTAACTCCAATAATTCTTCCTGGAATGCTCCTTTTGTATTCTCTTTTTGTAGCGAAAAAGGCAGCATGGGGACCACCATACCCCAATGGAATTCCAAAACGTTGTGTTGTTCCTACTACTACATCTACCCCCCATTCACCGGGAGCAGTAAGCATTACTAAACTTAAAATATCTGCTGCCACAGCAACTTTGATATCATTTTCCTTGGCTTTTTGAACGAATTCAGCATAATCATGAACTTGGCCATGTTTGCCGGGGTATTGCAAAAGTGCTCCGTAAAAATTATCCAAAAAAGCGAATTCCTCGTGATTTCCAACTACCAATTCTATTCCCAAAGGAGTTGATCGTGTTTGCAGTAGGCTTACTGTTTGGGGGAGTACTTCTTCAGAAACAAAAAACTTAAGCACACCTTCCTTTTTTTGTTGCCTTGAACGAATATCAAACAACATGGTCATTGCTTCGGCCGCTGCGGTACTTTCATCTAAAAGAGATGCGTTGGCCAGTTCCATTCCGGTTAAATCACATACCATGGTTTGGAAATTTAGCAAGGCTTCCAATCTACCTTGGGCAATTTCAGCTTGGTAGGGTGTGTAAGCGGTATACCATCCTGGGTTTTCAAGAATATTTCTTTTAATTACGGATGGTATCAAGCTCTCATGGTATCCCAATCCAATATAGGATTTAAAAACCTTATTCTTTTCCGAAAGATTTTGAATGTGGGTCAAAAATTCATGCTCGCTTATACCTTGCGGAATTTGCAATGGTTGTTTGAGTCTAATATCATCTGGAATTGTTTCCAATATTAACTGTTCAAGGTTTTCTACCCCAACCGTTTCAAACATGGACTCGAGGTCTCTTTCCGTAATGCCAATGTGCCTTGAGGCAAACACTTCTGTATTCATATTCAATGCAATAAAGTGCACAAAATTAGGGATTAATTCAATGAAAATTGTCAATTTTGAAGCAAGCCAAATCAAAGTTGTTAACCAGAAATTAACCCTAAACCTATACTATTGAATTTTGTTTAATGCGTTTCTTGAAAAATAGTTTTAATTTTTACTTGGATGCCAGTATACATGTGGCTTTGGCGGTTGTATGCCTAATGGGCGCAACAAGTATATTGTTAAACATTCCCATGAACTTTTTTTTGATAGGTTTTACCTTTTTTGGTACTGTTGTTTGCTACAATTTCATTAAATACGGAGTTGAGGCTAAGAAATACTTAATTGTATCCAATATCTACCACAAAAACATTCAAGTTTTTAGTTTTTTATGCTTTGCAGGGGCACTTTACTTTTGGTTTGGTCTAGATAAGAAAATTTGGACAGCTATTTTGGTTTTGGTATTGATTTCAATGCTTTACGCAATTCCATTTCTTCCAAAGGCTAAAAATTTAAGAAGTCTTGGTGGCTTTAAAATAGTTACTGTAGCTCTGGTTTGGACTGGGTTTACCGTATTGTTGCCAATTTTAGAGGCTCAATTACCCTTTAACTGGGATTTTTGGGTAACCGCAATGCAGCGATTTATTTTAGTTTTGATATTGTTATTGCCCTTTGAGATTAGGGATCTTCAATGGGACGAGAAAGATTTGAAGACTTTGCCGCAGGTACTGGGGGTTCGAAAAACCAAGAAATTGGGAGTTCTATTGACCCTGTTATTTTTTGCACTTACTTTTTTGAAAGATGATATTCCCCAGATAGAATATACAATGCGATTGATTCTTTGTGTAGTCTTAGTGCTATTGTTTTTGTCAAAACGTAATTTTAAAGCTAAATACCTTGCTTCATTTTGGGTAGAGGGAATACCAATATTTTGGTATGGTTTATTTTTAGTGGGGAATAGACTTTTTTAGAGGTGTTTTTCCAAATCTTTTTTCATGGCTTCTTTATCACTTTCAGACAATGTGTTTAAGTCCGCTCGATTACAAAGAGAAGTCAAAGCTGTATTTTGTTTGGTAAACTTAGCACAGGCTTTACACATAAAAATATGCAAACGGAGTTTTTGTATTTCCCAAAAACTAGCTTCCTTATATTGCGATCTAGTGCAAATGTTCGAGGCCTCCTCGCATGAAATCTTCATAATTAAAACCAATTTTGATTTAGGCAACCCATTAAAGCTGTTCGTGCCCTATGAATCATCACCCACAGGTTGGACGGGTTAATTCCTAATTCATTACAAATATCTTCCGTACTCATGCCTTGAATAGTTTTCATATTGAAAACCAAGGATTGTTTTTTCGGCAATTTGGAAATACATTCTTGAATGGCCAGTCCCAGTTCCTCATTTTCAAGTGTATTGTCACCATCTTTACTGAAAGGGTCTGCCACCTGTTCTTCTAACCAATCCCCTTCGGAATCCGTATCCGAATTGTAATTGATTCGAACTTCTGCTTTTCCTTTTTTAGAGTTGATTTTTCGATAGTGGTCTATGACCTTTCGCTTTAAAATGGCAATTAACCAGGTTCTTTCGGCAGCATCACCCTTATAATTTTTAGCTGAGTTAAGCCCGGCAAAAAATGTTTCTTGCACCAAATCTTTTGCAATTTCCGAATCACTTACGCGTGCTACTGCGTAGTTAAAAAGATAATCTGCATATTGGTCTACCCATGTTTCGGGGTGAAGTTCGTGTGCCATGTTTTTCTCAAGAAGTGTCAAATGTAATGGATTTTGGTTAATGATTTCATGCTTTGTCCATTACAAACGACCTTAAAAAGTATCACGAAAAGGTCATGAAAGTAAACTTTAGCTATTTGTTAAGATTTTTAGGGACATAAACTCATTTAAAACCTTTAACGGTCTCTTAAATATGTTATTTGGTGCAAGTAATTAAATAATAGCCAAAACTTTTCATGTGCAAACTAGATAGCAAAGCATAAAAAGAACCCTTAAGATTATGCAGACTTTCTTTTTTTAAAGTTCTGTTCTTCCAGAGTTTTTTGAGCATAAAACCAACTATGGCAAATGGAACATGAAGTACGGAGGGAGCAACTTTAAAAGAGACATCTTCTACTTCTATATTTTTAAAACCTACATTCTTTAAATCTACTATGGTATTGTGTATGGTACCAAGTTTAGGTAAACTCCAATGGTCACACAGGTTTTTATAAGCGTAAAACCCTCCTCGACATAGCTCTTGTGGTTCTTTCTTTAGAAAAGCATCAGCAATCACCAACCTTCCATTTTGTTTTAAAATACGATGGGCCTCCACAAATGAGGATTTGTCATGACCTGAATGACAAAAGCTTTCCATGGCTATTGCTGCGTCACATGAATTAGAGATGAAAGAGGTTTTGTTGTAGTTTTCTTTTAATATCAAACCCTTTAAACCTTTTAGAAGTTTATTTCCTTCATCGACTTGAAACTCTGATAGCGTAACACCAATGGTGGAAAGGTTTTCATTTTTTTTCAGTGCATATCTCATGCTACCACCCATTCCGCAGCCTAAATCAGCCATGAGCCCTTTATTTGGTAAATGCAATCTATTTAATACTTGTCTGTTCATTTCATTCAGCATTTGATCCCTCCTAAAAGGATTTGTTTTTAATGGATTGAAATACCCAAAGTGCATATTAAAATCGTTGCTCCAAAACTTATAATCTTCTGTTGCCTGATTGTAGAAATCAATAATATCCACCTCGGTTCTGGACTCTTCGTGAAGTGCTTGGGATGCTTCTTGCAGGGCTAGTTGTTTCATTACAATATTTTTAAAGATTAAAATAAGAGATACAGTTATTTATAAAAAGCCATGTGAATACAAGTGCAAACAGGACAAAAAGCATATTCATAAAATAGCTTCCAACTTTAAATATGGTTTTTTGTGGAATGGTATACATAGGATAATAGGCAATTTGAGTGGCCACCTTACCCACCCAATAGGCGCAAATTAAGCCGGTAAGGGCAATGGCCAATGTGGTTCCATTTTGTAGTTCTTTACTAAGGACAATGGCAATGCAACCAAAAGAAAAATTCAGACCCTGTATGTATCTGCCATAGGTTTTTGCTATTTCTTGATTTAAAGGTTTTAATTGTTTTACATCAGTGTACCAGTCAAATACTCTGTGACGGATGTATGGATAAATAAGAGCTGTAAATATCTGGCCGATTCCAGCAACTACAATGAGCCAATTAAGAATGTTATATTTCATGGCCTAGTTTTTTGAAATGAACTATATAACTTAAAAAGAATATTAAAACTATTGGGACTAGAAGTATCGGACTGAATAGTTCAAAGACATTGGTTTTTATTGAAATAAAAAACAAAGAAGTAATTGTGAAGTAGGTATATATCAATTTACTTTTAGGAAATGCTATAAGAAAAAAGAATGCAGCCAATATTTGTAATATACCGGTGAAAGGGAGTCCATATGGACCAACTAGAAGACATAGAAGAGCCATTACGTTTAAAATTTTTGAAATTTGATATGTAATTTTCATAATTATGTAGTTATTGAATTTTCAGAAATTATTGAAATATCAAAGCAAAAAAATTATTTAAACATTTTTAGTATGGTTTTATTAAACCAATTTTGCTTTTGGTCTGCCAACTTATTTAGTAGGGTATCCGCAGTATCAGCCATTTCATAAAGTGCCTTGGTCTGTTGCGCAAACTCTTTTTGTTCAGCATCATCCGAAATGACAATACTACTAACTTCTTTCAATGTCTTAATTACAGGCTGTAACTCTCTACGGCTGCGTTCTTTGGCAACTATACGAGCCAATTCCTGCACATCTTTTTCCGTAGTATAAAACTCCTTGCGCTCGCCAGACTTAAGCGTTTTGGTCACAATGCCCCAATCAATCAATTGGCGAACATTCATACTGGTGTTGCCCCGAGAAATTTGAAGTTCCTCCATGATTTCCTCAGTGGTAAGCGGTTTTGTAGAAATAAAAAGCAAAGCTTGAATTTGGGCCATGGCCTTATTAATACCCCAAAGGGTACCCAAACTTCCCCATGTGCTGATAAACTTTTCTTTTGCTTCTTGGAATTCCATAAAACAAAGATAACATTATTTTTGTAATTTCAAAAATTATTGAAAATCAAAAAATATCATCCTGTTTTCTTGATTAACCCAGCCCTTTCCAACAAAGGTTCAATTTTAGGCGCCGCACCTCTAAAGCGCTTGTACAAGGTCATTGGATTTTCTGTACCTCCTTTGGAAAGCACATTTTCTTTGAATTTGGTTGCAATTTCCTTGTTGAAAATTCCATTTTCCTTAAAATAGGTGAATGCATCTGCATCTAAAACCTCTGCCCATTTATAGCTGTAATAACCAGATGAATATCCTCCTTGAAAAATATGGGAGAAAGCTACACTCATGCAGGTTTCAGGAGTTTCTGGAAATATATTGGTGCCTTCAAAGGCTTTAGACTCATATTTTTTTACATCTTTAATGTTTGATGGGTCAGTTCCGTGCCATGCCATGTCCAAGAACCCAAAGCTTAGTTGGCGTAGTGTGGCCATACCTTCCTGAAAAGTTGCAGATTCTTTTATTTTTTGAACCAGTTCCATAGGAATCAACTCTCCAGTTTCATAATGAAAGGCAAAAAGTTCCAATGCTTCTTTTTCATAGCACCAATTTTCCATGACTTGACTTGGTAATTCCACAAAATCCCAATACACCGAAGTCCCAGAAAGACTTGGATAGGTTGTATTTGCAAGCATGCCATGCAGCCCATGGCCAAATTCATGGAACAACGTAGTTACCTCATTAAAGGTAAGAAGGGAAGGTTTTGTACTTGTTGGTTTTGTAAAGTTGCAGACGTTGGAAATATGTGGTCTACTATTTTTACCTTGAAACGTGTACTGTGATTTATAAGAGGTCATCCAAGCTCCCCCTCGTTTTCCTGGTCTGGGATGAAAATCTGCATAGAAAATTGAAATCAAGTTTTTCGAGTTGTCATAAACTTCGTAGGTCTTAACATCATCATGATATTTTTCAATATCAAAAACTTCTTTAAAATTGAGGTCAAACAATTTTTCCGCTACCTTAAAAACGCCATCAATTACATTTTCCAGTTTAAAATAGGGTTTTAGCTTTTCATCATCCAAATTGAAGAGTTTTTGTTTCAACTTTTCTGAATAATAAGCGCTATCCCATTTTTCCAATTGCGCAATACCGTCCAACTCTTTTGCAAATGCCTGTAATTCTGCAAATTCTCTTTCGGCTGCTGGTTTTGCTTTTTCCAGAAGTTCTGTTAAGAATTGCTGTACTTTATCCGGAGTTTCCGCCATTCGCTCCTCCAAGACAAAATCTGCATGCGTTTTATATCCCAATAAGTTGGCTCGTTCGAAGCGAAGCGAAGCAATCTTTAAAACATTTTCTTGATTGTCCAGTTCATCCTTATGAAACCCTTTGCTCCCAAATGCGAGAGACAATTCTTTTCGCAATGCCCTATTTTCGGCATATTTCATAAACGGAATGTAACTTGGATAATCCAATGTAATCAACCAGCCTTCCTTGTCTTTTGATTTTGCCAACTGAGATGCGGCTTCCTTTGCTCCATCTGGCAGGCCTTTTAAATCTTTTTCGTCAGTAAGCAACAGTTCAAATTTGTTGGTTTCTGCCAACACATTTTCTCCAAATTTTAGTTTTAATTTAGATAGTTCAGCGTCTATTTCGCGCAGTCTTTTTTTATCTGTATCATTAAGATTCGCTCCATTTCTACTAAAGCTTTTGTATCGTTTTTTTAATAAAGTTTGCTGTTCAACCGTTAGGTCAAGGTCGTCTTTTTGTTCGTAAACTGATTTTATCCGCTGAAAAAGACTTTCGTTCAGTGTAATGTCATTGCTGAATTCTGACAACAAAGGAGAGACCTCCTGTGCAATTTTTTGAATTTCATCATTGGTTTCCGCAGAATTTAGGTTGAAAAAAATACTGGAAATTCGGTCTAATTGCTTTCCAGAAAAGTCCAAAGCTTCCAAAGTATTTTCAAAAGTTGGTTCCTCGGTATTTTCAGCTATCGCATCAATCTCTTTTCGGGCATTTTCAATTGCTTCTAAAAAAGCAGGTTTAAAATGCTCGTTTTTGATTTGTTCAAATGGAGCTTTGTCAAATGATTTGAGAAGGGGATTATCCATATAGATTTTAGAATTGAGAAAATTTGTAAACCCTATTTTTGAATTGATGGATTTTATTCAATGAATTTTGTAATAATTAAAATATATCTTCTTACTGACTACTGACTACTGACTACTGACTACTGACTACTGACTACTGACTACTGACTACTGACTACTGACTACTGACTACTGACTACTGACTACTGACTACTGACTACTGACTACTGACTACTGACTACTGACTATTTATTTCGTACTTCCTCTGCCCCTTTGATTACTTTTTCCTTAAGTCCTTGTTTATAGACTTCAATTTTATCCAAAACGCATTTATCTGATGAGCCAATGATCTGGGCTGCTAAAATTCCAGCATTTTTTGCACCATTTAGGGCTACTGTTGCTACGGGAACTCCACTGGGCATTTGAAGAATGGATAAAATAGAGTCCCAACCATCAATGGAATTGCTGCTTTTTACAGGAACCCCAATCACAGGTAAAGGAGATAAAGAAGCGACCATTCCAGGAAGATGTGCAGCACCGCCGGCGCCTGCAATTATGACGGTATATCCATTTTTATGGGCATTTTTGCTAAAATCGAATAGTTTTTCAGGAGTTCGGTGAGCAGATACGATGTCTACATCAACCTCTATATCAAACCCTTTTAAAATATCAACGGCTTCTTGCATAACAGGAAGGTCACTGGTGCTTCCCATAACTACGGCTACTTTGCTCATAATGCTATTTGCTTATAACTTTAATCGTTTCTTTTACTTGTTGCGCTATCCTTCTTGCTTTAAACATGTCCTCATCCACAATGGTCACATGCCCCATTTTTCGAAATGGTCGTGTTTGCTTTTTTCCGTAAACATGGGGTGTTACCCCATCCATTTCTAAAATAGCATCGATATTTTCATAAACCACATCGCCTATATGTCCTTCGGCACCAACCAAGTTTACCATAACCCCGGCAACCTTACTGTCTGTCTTGCCTAAAGGTAGCCCTAAAATGGCTCTGATATGCTGTTCAAATTGATTGGTATAGCTTGCTTCAATACTGTAATGACCACTATTGTGCGGTCTGGGCGCTACTTCATTCACTAAAATCTCATTGTCTTGGGTTTGGAACAACTCCACAGCAAGCAAACCAACATGCTCCAAATGTGCTGAAACCTTCAGTGCCACTTCAACTGCTTTTTGTCCTATGGATTCTTCAATACGAGCAGGACAAATTACATATTCCACCTGATTGGCTTCAGGATGAAACTCCATTTCAACAACAGGATAGGTTTTTACTTCTTCTTTGGTATTTCTAGCAACCACTACGGCCAGTTCATTCTTAAAATTCACCATTTCCTCGGCAATGCATTCCACGTTTGGTAATCTGCTTAAGTCCTCTAATTTTCGCACCACTTTTACACCCTGTCCATCATACCCAAATTGTGCACTTTTCCAAACAAATGGAAATTGAAGCCCACCGTTGGAAATACTATCTTCAATTTCGGAAGTATAGGCAAATCGTGTAAATGGCGAAGTAGGAATGCCATTATCGGTATAAAACAACTTTTGGGTCGCCTTATTTTGGATTGTTCGAAGGGTTTTTGTTGGAGGATACACCCTTACATTTTCCTGTTCCAACTTTTCAAGGGCCTCCACATTTACATTTTCAATTTCAATGGTAAGGATGTCAACATCCTTCCCAAAGTTGTATACATCATCAAAATCCAGCAGATTTCCAAGAACAAACTCATTGCAAGCTATTTTGCACGGAGCATCTTTGGAAGTATCCATTACTTTGGTTTGGATATCCCACTTTCGGGTCTCATAGAGCAACATTTTGCCCAGTTGTCCACCTCCAAGAATACCTAGTTTAAAATCAGATGAGAAAAAATGCATCAATTAGTGAATTGGAATGATGGCAAAAATACATGAATTCCACGAAGGGATAAAAGGTCTGGGCTTAAAGCGCACCTAAAAATGTTATCTTTGCCAACCTGATAAATTGATGACGATTTGATCAAGCTTCACGACAAGACTTTTAAACCCTATTTAAGGGAGGAACAGATTTTGGCTGCCGTTGAAAAAATGGCTGCTGAAATTGCAAAAGACTATAAGGATAAAACTCCCATTTTTGTGGGGGTCCTCAATGGCGCTTTTATGTTTGTTTCCGATTTTTTAAAGGTATATCCGTATCCTTGTGAAGTTTCATTTGTTCGCTTAAGCTCTTATCATGGTCTTACATCAACAGGAATTGTTGAAACATTATTGGATGTCCCTGAAAATATTGATGGGAGAAGTGTTGTTATTTTAGAAGACGTAATTGATACGGGAAGGACTTTGAAACAGCTAGTGCATTTGTTCTCCCAAACCAACGTGAAAGAATTTAAAATCGCATCACTTTTTTATAAATCCGAAGCGTACTCAGGAGAATATGCCATTGACTATGTTGGACTTGAAATCCCAAATGATTTTATTGTAGGATATGGTCTGGATTATAAGGAATTAGGTAGAAATTTAAGAGAAGTATATCAACTAAACCAAAGTAATATGATCAACCTAGTGCTTTTTGGAAAGCCAGGAGCTGGAAAGGGAACCCAAGCTGGGTTTCTTAAAGAAAAATATAATCTAAAACATATTTCAACAGGAGATGTGTTTCGTTATAATATGAAGAATGGTACGGAATTGGGAAAATTGGCCAAATCCTATATAGATCGTGGTGATTTGGTTCCGGATGAAGTTACCATAAATATGCTGAAGGACGAGGTCGAGAAAAATCCCGATGCTGCTGGTTTTATATTTGATGGTTTTCCAAGAACTGCTGCACAGGCCGAAGCATTGGATAATTTTTTGGAATCCAAAGACATGCAGATCAATGCCACTATAGCTTTGGAGGCTGATGATGATATTTTGGTAGCCCGCTTGTTGGAACGCGGTAAGGAAAGTGGACGTTCAGATGACCAGGATGAGAATAAAATCAGAAATCGGTTTGACGAGTACAATTTAAAAACTGCCCCTCTAAAATCTTTCTATGAAAAACAAGGAAAGTTCCATTCCATAAATGGTATAGGTGAGATTGACGAGATAACTACGCGACTTGGCAAAGTCATCGATTCTTTGTAGCAATTGACGATTTGAAGAAGGTTCTTTTTAATCCTTTTAAAAAGAAAATTGATAGGTAATAACAATGACTGAAGGAAATTTTGTTGATTATGTTAAAGTACATGTAGCCTCTGGAAATGGGGGTAAGGGTTCTGTTCATTTACATAGGGAAAAGTATATTACCAAAGGAGGACCTGATGGTGGCGATGGTGGCCGTGGTGGTCATGTAATTGCCCGGGGGAACAATAACCTGTGGACATTGGTAACCTTCAAATTTAAAAAACACTTTAAAGCAGGTCACGGAGAGCACGGAAGCAAAAACCGAAGCACAGGAGCCGATGGACAAGATGTTTATATGGATGTGCCTTTAGGTACTGTGGTTAGGGATACAGAAACCAATGAAATTCTCTTCGAGATAACAGAGAATGGTGAGGAAAAAATAGTAGCTGAAGGTGGAATGGGAGGCCGGGGTAACTGGCATTTTAAGAGTTCTACAAATCAAACGCCAAGATATGCCCAACCGGGAATTCCAGGACAAGAATCCCACGTAACATTGGAACTAAAGGTTTTGGCCGATGTTGGCCTTGTTGGTTTTCCAAATGCGGGGAAATCCACATTACTTTCTGTAATGACCTCTGCAAAACCAAAGATTGCGGACTATGAGTTTACCACCCTTAAACCAAATTTGGGTATTGTAGAACATAGGGATTTTAAGAGTTTTGTAATGGCCGATATTCCCGGAATTATAGAAGGGGCAGCTGAAGGAAAAGGTCTGGGGCATTACTTTTTAAGGCATATTGAACGTAACGCCACACTGCTTTTTCTAATTCCTGCGGATAGTAACGATATTTCAAAGGAATATGAAATACTTTTGGATGAACTTAGGCGCTATAATCCTGAACTATTGGATAAAGAAAGATTGGTTGCCATTTCCAAAAGCGATATGTTGGATGAAGAACTTATGGGAGAAATGAAGGTCGAGTTGGATAAGGACTTTAAAAATGTGCCTTATCTTTTTATTTCATCCGTGGCACAACAAGGCATTCAAGAACTTAAGGATGCACTCTGGAAACTTTTGAACGAATAAAGCTACATTTTCATATTTCCAAGTTAATTATTGTTTAATTTTAAAGGTACATTTTGTAAAAGATGAGATACCTTTTTTCAATAGTGTTTTTTTGTTTTCTTACCTCCTGTAGTTCCGTACGGGTAAACTATGATTATGATAAGGCTACGGACTTTTCGAGCTATAGTACCTATAATTATTTTTCGGATATTGAATCTGGACTAAGTCAGTTGGATGAAAAAAGGTTGGTTCGTGTTTTGGACTCCACACTACTGTCGAAAGGATATCTATTGGCGGAAGAACCTGATTTTTTTATCAATATTATAAGTAATGAGTTCAGGAGCAGTCCCAACAATGCTGTTGGTGTAGGTATTGGTGGAACAGGGCGAAATGTTGGAGGAGGGGTTTCTGTTGGATTACCATTGGGAAATTCTGGAATTCAGCGTCGCATTCAGTTTGATTTTGTAGATGCACAAAGGGATGCTCTGTTCTGGCAGGCATCAAGTGAAAGCGGTTTTCGGGAAAATGCGTCTCCAAGTGTACGCGAAGAAAGATTGAGGGCAGTAGTAAAGAAAGTATTTTCAAAGTTCCCGCCACAAAAGAAATAACCCCCGTTTGCCAAAGCAATTTTACCGCTCATCATATTGTGGTTTCTGCGCTTTTGCCCAAGTATTATATTTACTTTGATCAAAATGTAACAAAAGCTTTTCAAGAAAGTCTTATTCTAAAGATTAACTTGAGATTTCAATCAAAAACTAATTAAATTAAAACTATGAGAACATTATTCAATTTAAAGGCCATTTATGGCCTTTCGTTATGTATGCTGTGCAGTACTTTTGGGATTGCCCAAGCACCAGCAGAAAATTCAGATACCAAGGAGAAAACCCTTCCTGGAAATCCAGAACTGGTAAGCTCTGATGATGAGCTTATTTCTTTGGCATCTTTAGATGAAGGCGACTATAGGTATACCGTAGAAGACTACTTTGCCAATCCAAAGGCCTTCACTTTTAGATTTTCTCCAGATGGAAAATACCTTTCCTACCGCGAGAGCGATGAAAATGGTAAACAACATATCTATGTTAAAAATTTGGCCACTGATGAAATCAAACGTGCCATTGAAGAAAAAGAAGAGTTGGTAAGACAATACGGTTGGCTCAATAATGGAAGATTGTTTTACGCAATGGACAAAGGAGGGGATGAAAACTACCATATCTATGCAGTGGATCTTGACGGGAGTAATTTAAAAGACCTTACTCCGTTTGATGGGGTTAGAGCTGAATTTAATGAACTTCTTAGGGAGGATAAGGAACATATCATAGTTTCTTTGAACAAGAACAATCCACAAGTATTTGAGCCCTACAAAGTAAATCTTATAACAGGGGAGCTTACGCAACTTTATACCAACGATGACCCAGCAAACCCAATTGCCGGGTATGATTTTGATAAAAACGGAAATTTGAAAGGCTTTACAAAGATGAGGGATGGTGTGGAGATGGATCTATACTATGAAGATGGAAATGGAGGATATAAGCTGATGAAAAGTTTAAGCTGGAAAGATTCCTTTGGTATTCTCAATTTCAATTATGCTACGGAAAATCCGGATGATGCCTATATCATTTCAAATTTAAACAGTGATAAGGCAGAAATTGTGCTCTACGATCTAAAAGAGGATAAGATGATAGAGCAAGTCTTTAAAAATGACCAGTACGATGTACAGAGCATGGGTTTTTCCAGAAAAAGAAATTATGAAATAGACTATTTTTCCTATGAAGGGGAGAAAAATATTGTGGTACCTATAAGTAATGCCTACAAACAGTTGGATGCCAAGATGAAAGAAGAACTTCCTGGAAAACAGTATAGTGTTTTAGATGCTACAGAAGATGAAAATCTATATATGGTCTATGTAGATAGTGACCGTTTATATGGAATTTATTACGCTTATAATGTAGCCGAGAATAGTTTGAAAGAGCTATACAATACAATGCCCCAGTTAAAGGAAGAGGACATGTCCGAAATGCGCCCAATAACCTTTAAAAGTAGGGATGGCATCACACTGCATGGTTATATCACCCTTCCAAAGGCTGCTTTAGCGGGAGAGAAGGTTCCAGTAATTGTTAATCCGCATGGAGGGCCACAAGGAATTCGGGATTCATGGGGTTTCAATCCTGAGTCGCAGTTGTTTGCCAGTAGAGGATATGCCACACTTCAGGTAAACTTTAGAATTTCTGGAGGTTATGGAAGGGAGTTTTTGGAATCTGGTTTTAAACAAATTGGAAGAAAAGCAATGGATGATGTGGAAGATGGATTGAAATACGTAATTGATCAAGGATGGGTAGATGCCGATAAGGCAGCCATATATGGTGGCAGTCATGGTGGCTATGCCGTTCTTAGAGGTTTGACGAAAACCCCGGATTTATATGCCTGTGGAGTAGACTATGTTGGGGTATCCAATCTTTTTACATTTATGAAGACCATTCCTCCGTATTGGAAACCCTATTTGAAAATCATTAAAGAAATTTGGTATGATGAAGACGTAGCGGAGGAAAAAGCCATTATGGAAGAAGTATCCCCAGTATATCAAATTGACAAAATTAAAAAGCCTTTGTTTGTGGTACAGGGAGCTAATGATCCACGGGTGAATATTGATGAATCGGATCAGATAGTGAGTGCCCTTAGAGGCAAGGGTTATGATGTTCCGTATATGGTAAGATACGATGAAGGCCATGGATTTGGTAAGGAAGAAAACCGTATTCAATTATACAAATCAATGATGGGCTTCTATGCCAAGCATCTGGGAAAACAGGAGATTCCTACCCCATTGAAAGATTAGTGAAATAATACCAAAAACTAATAGTAAAAAAGGAGCTTTAAGGCTCCTTTTTTTGTTAATGATTCTAAGATAAAAAAGCTTGTTGCCGTTCACAGTTTCTATTTTACCACTGGTCATAATCCCCTTTGGTTTAACTCCCTTTGGCGATATTTTTATAGTATAATTAAAAAACGAACAGCCATGATAGCACTTGTTAAACTAATAATCACCTTACTTATCAATATTTTAGTATAATCTGATTTAGGTAAAATTTTATCGATATGAAAAAATTAAACATTCAACAGAAAGTTATTTTGGGCGCTGGGCTACTGGCGGTACTAATTGGTATTTTTGGAAAAATATCTGGTTGGGAATACGACTATTATTTTGTACCCTTTTATACAGGAATATCGCTATCCTGGATTGCTTTTTTAGATACCAGCTCAAAATGCTGCAATCCGTTTAAAAAAGTAAAAAGAAAAGCATAATACATTAATTTGTAAGAGGAGGCGACAACAGGATTTATGCTGATGAATTCTTTTCATATAAGTTACATTGCAGTCCAATCTTTCAAAGAATTATATTTGAACTATTCCTGAGGCGTATTTATGAAATTGAGCAATAAAAAAAGCAATTATATTTTTTGGATCCTACAATTTCTTGGTTGGGGATTCATCAATGTTCTTTCAATTTTTATTGTAAAGAAAGTTAGCACGGAGCTACTGGTTTACTCAATTTTAGCAGGTATGTTCATTGGAATTTTCTCTTCTTCCTTGCTAAGATGGTATTTGAAGAGAAATGTTCAGTTTGAAGCATTCGGGCTTAAGGACTTTTTGAAGATTCTGGCATCTTTTATTTTTGGAGCAACCCTTTTTGGATCCTTAAATTATGCTTTTGGACACCTTTACGCAAAGTTTGGGCCTGGTTTATCCGAAGCCGAGATACAGATGTTTAAATTGTATGATGGCTTTTGGATACAAGTAATTAATTCACTTTTTATCATTGGAGCCTGGATAGTTACGTATTTGGTCATAAAATTACTCTTAAAACTCAATAAGGATAGAATAGAACGGCTAGAGTTAAATACAAATCTAAAACAGGCTCAATTAAATACTTTAAAAGGTCAAATAAACCCGCATTTTATGTTCAACAGCCTTAATAATATAAGAGGGCTTATGTTGGAAGATGTTGAGAAATCTAGGGATATGCTTACCAAACTATCGGAAATTCTTAGGTATTCGTTGACCAAAAACAATATCAACGCCATTTCAGTGCAAGAAGAATTGGAAGTGGTGGATAACTATATCGATTTATCCAAGATTCAATTTGAAAATCGACTCGATTTTGAAAAACACGTTGACGACAACACATTACAACTGCAGATTCCCCCGATGATTATACAATTGTTGATTGAGAATGCGGCAAAACATGGAATTTCAAACCTAAAAAATGGAGGAAGAATCGTTTTGACCATCAAAATGGAAAATGAAGGATTGATTATTGAGGTGAAAAACACCGGGAAGCTTCAAATAGCAAAAAACTCAACCCAACTAGGCCTTAAAAACATAAAGCAACGATTGAAATTATTGTATGCTGACAAGGCATCTTTTAAGTTGAGTGAGATTGCTGATGAGGTCGTGGCCAATATAAAAATTCCGTTGACATGAAAATAAGAACGGTAATTGTTGAAGATTCAAGGCTTGCACGTAATGAGCTCAAAGAATTGCTAAAGCAGCATGATGAAATTGAGTTGATAGGGGAGGCAGAAAATGTGGATATCGGGTATGAATTGATTCAAAAAGAAAATCCGGACTTATTGCTTTTGGACATTAATATGCCTGAAAAAGATGGTTTTGAACTTCTCGAAATGTTAGATCAAGTACCCATAACCATTTTTACGACTGCATTTGATGAGTATGCAATCAAATCTTTTGAATATAACGCCTTGGATTATTTACTCAAACCAGTTAACCAAAAGCGTTTTACAATGGCGCTTGACAAGGTAAGGGTCAAATTATCAAAAAATCAGGGAGAAGACCATAAAACAAAAAAGCTTTCGGAGAGCAGTCAGATTTTCATTAAAGATGGTGAAGCCTGTTGGTTGGTCAAAATAGGGGATATCTCGCATTTTGAAATTGTTGGCAACTACACAAGGGTATTTTTTGAGGACAAAAAGCCGTTGTTGTATAAATCATTGAACCAAGTTGAAGAGAAACTACCCGAAAATTCTTTTTTTCGCGCAAATAGACAGCAAATTGTAAATACCAATTTTATTGAAAATGTGGTTCCCTGGTTCAACGGGAAACTAAAGCTGCACATGAAAAATGGCGAAGAGATTGAAGTGTCACGAAGACAATCCTACATTTTTAAGGACCGTATGAGTCTTTAATCAAAAAGACTTTAACAACCCACCATCAATGGGAATATTGGTGCCCGTGATATAAGCCGCCTGTTCAGAAGCTAAAAATGCCACCAAAAAACCGTACTCTTTGGGGTCGCCAATACGTTTTGTCGGTACCAGTTCTTCCATGGCAGCACGTACTTCCGAAACGGGTATTCCCAGTTTTTCAGCTTTTTTGGCATTGAGTTGTGCTATTCTGTCCGTATCAAAATAACCTGTAAGAACATTATTGACCGTAATACTATTTTTTGCGACATCAAAGGCCAAACTTTTACCCCAAGTAACCACGGCAGCCCTTATAGAATTGGATAACGCTAAATAGCTCAAGGGTTCTTTTACCGAAATGGATGCCACATTTATGATCCTGCCCCATTGCTTTTTCTGCATATTTTTTAGCGCAAGTTCGGTGGTGAAAACAACGGACTTGAAGAGTAAATCAAAAGCGGATTGGTAATCTTCCACTTTCTTTTCCAGTGCACCGCCAGCTTCAGGACCCTGGGTGTTGTTCACCAGAATATCAATGGTATTTTGTTCAAAAAAAGAGGAAATGGTGTTTTTAAAAACTTCAAAGTTTGAAAAATCCACCACCAGAAAACCGTGTTCCTGGCCTTGATTTGTGTCAAGTTCATCAACAATGGTTTTCATCTTTTCCTTATTCCTGGCCATTAGAGTAACATTGGCCCCACTAGCAGCCAACTGCTTCGCTATTGCTTCGCCAATTCCTTTGCTGCTTCCGCCTACCAAGGCATTTTTTCCTATTAAATCTATTTTCATACTACTTGTATTCTTCTCTTGCCGGACTAAAAATGTCCATTAATTTACATGCCGTCAACGCCTTTCCACTATGCGGAATGTTTGATGGAACAATAACAACATCTCCTGGCTTGTAAATATCGGTTTTTCCACCAACAGTAAATTCAAAAGAACCTTCCACAACATGCATGATCTGTTCGTTGAAATGATGATGTTCTGGAACTTTGGCATCTTTTTCAACATCCCAAAAAACCCATGACATTGTTTCACTGTGCACCATTTTTCCATGATAGCCAAGCATGATTTCCTTGGATTTTATTTCTGATAGATTCATAACGTATAAATTTTCTTCAAGATAGAAATTAATAAGATTCATTCTTTGTTTGGATTGATTTTGTCAATGTCTATTTTTGATTGTTAAACAGAAAAAATGAAAATCCATTTTATTGCCATTGGAGGTAGCGCCATGCACAATCTTGCTTTGGCATTGGAACATAAGGGATATACGATAACCGGTAGTGATGATGTGATTTTTGAGCCCTCAAAAGGACGACTGGAAAGCAAAGGGTTGTTGCCATTGGAATTTGGTTGGTTTCCAGAAAAGATAAATGCTGAGCTTGATGCTGTTATTTTGGGCATGCACGCCAAACCTGATAATCCTGAATTGCTAAGGGCACAGGAACTAGGTGTGAAAATATATTCGTATCCTGAATTTTTGTACGAGCAATCAAAGCATAAAACAAGGGTTGTTATTGGGGGAAGCCATGGAAAAACCACTATTACATCTATGATTCTTCACGTGTTGGATTATCAAGATATAGCTGTGGATTATATGGTGGGAGCACAGTTGGAAGGCTTTGAAAGAATGGTTCACCTTACTGAAGAAAATGACTTTATTGTTTTGGAGGGAGACGAATATTTGTCCTCACCTATTGATAGAAGACCTAAATTCCATTTATATCAACCCAATATTGCGTTATTAAGTGGTATTGCTTGGGACCACATTAATGTATTTCCCACTTTTGATAATTATGTGGATCAGTTCCAGATTTTTGTTGATGGAATAGTCAAGGGCGGTAGTATTACCTATAATGAAGAAGATTTAAAGGTGAAAAGTGTTGTAGAGGCTACAGAAAATACAATTCGTAAGTTTCCGTATGCCACACCAAATTACAAAGTGGCGGATGGGATTACCGTATTGGACACTCCAGAGGGGGAAATGCCCATTGAAATTTTTGGAAAACACAACTTGAATAATTTGGCGGGAGCCAAATGGATATGTCAACAAATGGGAGTGGACGAAGCTGATTTTTACGAGGCGATAGCATCATTTTCGGGAGCTTCAAAACGAATGGAAAAAATTGCGGAAAGTTCAAACAAAGTGGCGTTTAAAGATTTTGCACATTCTCCAAGTAAAGTAAAGGCAACAACCCAAGCTGTTAAAGAACAATTCCCAGGGAGAAAACTCCTTGCCTGTCTGGAACTTCATACCTATAGCAGTCTTAATGCCGAGTTTTTGACAGAATATAATGGAGCATTGGATGCAGCAGACGAAGCTGTGGTCTTTTATTCACCAAATGCTGTAAAAATCAAACAGCTGGAAGAAGTTACCTCGGAACAGATCGCAAAAGCGTTAAAGCGAGAAGATTTAAAGATATTTACTAATGCCAAAGCATTTCAGGAGTATCTTTTTGCTCAAAACTTTGATGATTCCTCACTTTTGCTAATGAGTTCTGGGAATTACGGTGGGTTGGATTTTGAAAACTTGAAAACTTTATTTCAATAAAGAAGGAGGTAAAAAGGTAATTTTGTCAGTTTTATTCTTGGAATGGTAATTGTCATTTATTTTACGTGAAATTGCCACTCCATACTTTCATTGAAAACATACCGAAGAGACTTCGCCGTTTTGCTTCCATTTTAATGGCGGCTTTTATGCTGGGTATTTCCAATGTCATTTTAGAGGAAGACCGAATGATTCATGATACCCGCCCTAAAATTGAACACCAAGAAATACAGGATGAGGATGAGAACCACTAGTATTTGTTTATGATTTCATACGCCAAACTGCCTTAAGTGATGATCTAAATGTTTGTATTGCATTTGTCCCCACTGATCATGGGTAAAAACACCAAAGGCGGGATGTGGTTCCCATGACGTTCTATCTTTTTCGGCATGAAAATCATTGACCAATGTAACGAGGTTTTTCTGTTCAGGATCAAACTCTTTTTTATCCACAACCTTAAAACCCTTTGCTGTTGGGGAATTGGGCTTCCAGAGTTTGTCATTGTACATGTTCTTTTTAAAGCTTTTGAACAAAAGCTTCATAACTGGGCTGGGCTTTTCCATGGTATACCTGCCCAGCGCAAGCTTTAATGGAAATTGGCAATGGAAAAGCATTTGGCCTACCTCCATCTGTCCCCATTCTCCTTTGCTGGATACACTAAGGGAAGTAATTCTGTCTAAAATTTCTGAATGGGCTTCAGAATCAAAAAGCGATTTCATATACATATAAATTAGTATAGAAAATTACATAAATATTCCCCTATATTTAAAGCATGCAAGAAAAAGTCGCATCTTTCTCTATTAAAAACTGGGCCGATGATGACAAACCAAGGGAAAAGTTGGTTCAGAAAGGGCGTTCTGTGCTTTCAGATGCCGAACTCATTGCAATTTTAATAGGATCAGGTAATAAAGAGGAGAGCGCAGTTCAACTTTCTAAACGAATTTTAGCATCCGTAAATCACAACTTGAATGAGTTGGGCAAACTTTCTGTTAATCAATTGATGCAGTTTAAAGGAATTGGGGAGGCAAAAGCAGTTTCCATTTCAGCTGCGTTGGAAGTGGGAAGAAGAAGAAGAGGAGGAGGGGAAGGTGAAAAAATTTCAAAGGTTTTAAGCAGCAAGGATGCTTTTGATTTGTTGTATCCTACCATGGGAGATTTGGAACATGAAGAGTTTTGGATTATCTATCTTAACAATTCAAATAAAGTTATACAGAAGAATCAACTTAGCAAAGGTGGAATTACTGGAACTTTGGTGGATGTTCGTTTGGTTTTAAGACAAGCTCTGGAACTTGGGTCCGTGGGGATTATCTTGGCGCACAACCATCCATCGGGAACACTTAAGCCCAGCGAAGCGGATAAACAGATCACTAAAAAGCTAAAAGTGGCGTCCGAAGCCTTGGATATTAAGATATTGGATCATTTGATTGTGACCCAGCATGATTATTTTAGTTTTGCGGATGAGGGAATACTATAGAAAGAAGACGAATGTTATTGATATTTACACATAAAATCACAAATAGACTTACCTATACGGCAAGGCATATTTTTGAAAAAATTTTAGGTGTAGAAATTGCTTTTACAACAAAGGTGGAAGATTTTATCAAGCATTCAGGACCAAAAATAACCTATTCAAAACAACCCCTTCAAAACGAATTTTTTATTCGGAGCAATGATCTGTTGTTTGAACAAGGAATCAACGATTTGGAAATTAAGGTTGCCAATTGGGATGGAGTTCCCTGTTTTTTTAGTTGTGGTGATAAAAGCTCCATTCCGTACGATATTTTTTCAGCAAGCTTTTTTCTTTTAAGTAGATATGAGGAGTACCTTCCACATGTTAAAGATAGTTTGGGAAGATTTCCAGCAAAGGAAAGTATAGCCTATCAAAATAATTTTTTAGAGCTTCCAGTTGTCGATTTATGGGCGTATAAATTGATAACTGCGCTTAAAGAAGTTTTCCCTAACATAGAACATAAAAAAAGAGCCTATCGTTTTACTTCAATCATAAATGTTACAACATCACATTGCTATGCCTATAGGGGCTTGGTTAGAAGTATTGGTGGGTTTCTTTTTGATTTGGGCCGTTTTAAACTAAGACGTTTTGTGAAAAGGATTTCCGTGCTTTTGGGTTTTAAAAAGGATCCTTTCGACAATTTTCAAGAATTGGTGGAGATACATAAAAAATTCCCCATACAAACAATGTTTTTCTTTCAGTTTGCCAAATATTCAGAGCATGATAAGAATATTTCACCCAATAATAACAAGTTTAGATATCTGATAAAATCGGTTGCTGATTATAGTGCCGTCTCTTTGAGTAGTTCTTTTCTCTCATCAACAGATAAAAAGGTTTTAAAAGAGGAAAAACAACAATTATCAAACTTGATAAATAGACCTGTAAGCTATTCAAGATTACGGTATAACAAGGTAAATATTCCAGTTACCTATCGGAATCTTATCGAAACTGAGTTTACAGATGATTTTTCCATGGGATATACACATGAGGTAGGTTTTAGGGCAGGAACCTGCACCCCTTTTTATTTTTATGATATTAATATGGAAGTAAAACAACCCTTAATGGTGCACCCTTTTGCCATTCATGATTATTCCTTGCTCCACTTAAAAAAGAAAGAAGAGGCCTTTGAGAAAATGGATGGTATTTATAGATTGGTAAAACAGGTAAATGGTGAGATGCTCACTATCTTTTCAAATGAATTGTTGGGAAGTACACACAGAATAAAATGGATGGAACTTTATCAATTGGTTTTAAGAAGATATTATGTTTAAAGACGTAATTACAGACGTTTTTTTTGATTTGGACCATACCTTGTGGGATTTTGATAGAAATTCGGCGCTTACCTTTAAGAAGATTCTAAAAGAAAATGATGTAAGTGTGGTTCTGGAAGATTTTTTAGAGGTATATGTGCCCATAAACCTTGAGTTTTGGAAATTGTATCGGGAAGAAAAAATAAGTAAAGCCCAGCTACGATATCAACGATTAAAAAACACTTTTGATAAAGTTGGAGCATCAGTCTCCGATGAAATAATTCATGTTTTGGCTGATGATTACATTGCCCATTTATCATCTTTCACCCATCTATTTCCAAATACCGTTGAAATATTGGAATATCTGGTTCCCAACTATAATCTTCATATTATCACTAATGGATTTCAGGAAATTCAGGATAAAAAATTAGTTGAATCAAATATCAACAAGTATTTTGATCAGGTCATCAATTCTGAAATGGCAGGAGTCAAAAAGCCAAATCCATATATTTTTGAGTTGGCCTTACAAAAGGCAAAGGTTGCGCCAAAAAATTCCTTGATGATTGGAGATAATCTTGAAGCAGATATTATGGGAGCAAGGGCAGTTGGAATGGAATCCATTCATTTTAACGCACATAGCGAACCTGAGCATGATTTGTGTCTAATGATAAGCGATCTTATTGAAATAAAAAGCTTTTTATAGAGTTATAGTAGGGTATAGCCAACCTCTATTGTTTTATTAGAAATGCTTTTTACGCTATGAAAAGATTATTTTTTCTTGGACTGTTGGTGCTCTCAGTTTTCCTAACTACGATTTCTTGTTCCGAAGAACAGGATTTTGGTCAATTTGATGATTTAAGTGTTACCCCAACCCTTACATCCAGTATTTTTTATTTAGAATCCGACGAGGCATTCATCAATTCTGTAAACACTACAAACGTATTTTATTCCCAAATTTTCAATTTTGATGCTTTTACAGAACAATTTGTGGCAGAACGATTGTTGGAAGGGACAATATCCTATGAATTTGAAAACACTACCAGTAAAAGATTAAATATAGTCATAGAATTTTTGGATGAAGCAGGTAACGTATTGGATGTGGAAACTTTTGATGTTGATTCCCAGCCAACACTATCCTCCCGAGAAGTAGCCTATGGTCCTACTGGGAAAAGTCTGGATATTTTGATAAATACTTCAAATCTTAGGGTAACGGCAAGTAATTTGGGTGATACAACCAGTGTGTCATCTTCATCAGAACCAAAAATTACAATGGGCTCCGCCGCCGAATTTTTATTTCGATTAAAATGAGGTTGACCGTTCAGTTCCTTTTCACCATCCTTTTTGGGGTAGCTACAGTATGCTCCCAAAATAAGCAGTTGTTGTACGATTTTCATGAGATTCCGCAATCACTTATGGTTAACCCAGGAGTCAAAACTATGGAAAAGTGGCATACGGGAATCCCATTTATCTCTGGATTGGCGTTCCAAGCAGGGACAAGTGGCGTTACTGTAAATGACTTATTTGCCAATGATGGAATTGACTTTACCACCAAAGTACAAGAACGCGTTTTGGATGCAATGACCAAGGGCGATGATATTAGTACAACAAGTCAAATAGAAGGCTTTAATGTGGGGTTTAGAGGAAGAAACAGGCCAAATGATTATTATTCCTTTGGAATTTATGGAGAGACCGATATCATTGTGTATTGGCCGGAAGATTTGGCGATTTTGGCTTTTGAAGGGAATGGGGGAGCCAATATCGGGAGGTCTTTTGATTTAGGGCACCTTAATGTAAGAGGGGAAATGGTAAATGTTTTCCATTTTGGGGTAAATAGAAAAGTAAGTAATACATTAACAGTTGGGGCAAGGGCCAAATTGTATTCTAGCATATTTGAATTTAAATCAACAAAAAACTCAGGCACTTTTAGCACAACGGAAGGCTTGGATAACATTTATGCAAATACTATTGTTGCAGATATGGAACTCCAGACATCTGGAGTAGAAGGTATTTTGGACATTTTGGATGAAGACACTTCAACTACGCAAAAAGATTTAGCAAGCCTATTTGCCAAAAGGGTATTGTTGGGAGGTAATCTTGGTTTGGGGTTTGATGCCGGATTTTCCTATAAACTTAATCCGCAGACGACCATAGCGGGTAGTGTATTGGATGTGGGCTTTATATACCATTCCAAGGATATTAAAAATTACACATTAAATGGGAGTGCAACCAATGAGGGTATTGAAGTTGTTTTACCGGAAGATATCACCAATTTAGGTGTGGATTTATGGCAAGATTTGATTGATGAGATAGAAGAATCTGTTCCCTTTGATAACAATGATGATGGATTCATTTCCCTAAGACCAATAAAGGCTTATGGGTCCATACGATATGATTTTGGTTTAAGGGAGGCTTCAAATAAAGATTGTGGTTGTGGAATCAATGCAGGAGGTAGCGGTCAATATGAGGAGATGTACAGAAATAGTGTTGGCGGGCAATTGTATTTCATTAAAAGACCTCGTGGATTACAGGCGGCATTGACAGGTTTTTATCAAAAAAAACTGGGTAGGACATTCTCGTTAAAAACTACCTATACCGTAGATAAATATTCATTATCCAACATTGGTTTGGGGTTTAGTCTTCAAGCGGGCCCAGTAAATTTTTACATTTTGGGAGATAACCTCTTGTCTTATCAAAATATAGCGGATACCCATTACGCTTCTTTACAGTTTGGATTTAATATTATATCTTGGAACGATAATTGATTATCTTCCTAAAATGAAATCTAAACTTTTACTCTTAATACTATTTACAATAGGGTTTAACAGCATTACAAGTGCTCAGTTGAACGATTATAAATATATCATTGTGCCAAAGAAATTTGATGCCTATAAGACTGAGAACAAGCATTTGACAAGTACAAAGATTAAACATCTTTTTGTTCAAAAGGGATTCTCGGCCGTATATGATGACGCTTTACCTGAGGATTTAAGTAAAAATAGATGTTTGGGACTATTGGTGAATTTGGTAGACAATTCGAGTATGTTCAGTACAAAGACTACCCTTGTTTTGAAGGATTGCCAATCCTTGGAAGTTTTTAAGACGGTTGAGGGTAAAAGTAAGATCAAAGAGTTTAAGGCAGCGTATTCAGAAGCTATTGAAAAAGCATTTGTTTCAATTAAAGAATTACCATATCAGTATACTCCAAAAAAACAACCAATAAAGGCAGAGGAGCCCCTTACAGTAAGTTTTAAGAACGACGTAAAATCTATTGAGGAGAAACCAAAGAAAAGTAAGGTCGTTATACAAGAGGCAACTCAGGAAAACCAAAGTTTTAAGACTGTGGAGCCTGTAGCGTCAACAATTGAAAAGAAACAAGAAGTTATGGAATCCAAACCTATAACTTCAGATTTGTTATATGCACAACCAACTGAAAATGGGTATCAGCTTATAGATAGTACTCCAAAAGTTGTATTGAAATTAATATCTACTTCAATGGATAATGTATTTATGATTGGAGGGCATGGGGCAGGTAATGGATTGGTCTTCAAGAAAAACGACAAATGGTTTTTAGAGTCTACGGAAAACGGCGAAAAAAAGCTTACGGAATTGAACATTAAGTTCTAAAACCCGTACTTACTCTTCCATCTATTTTTTAAAAATTCTCTCATGGCATTTTCTCGTGGATTGTCACCCGGTCTGTAGAATGTAGTTCCTGATATTTCTTCAGGGAGAAATTCAAGCTCAACAAAATTGTTTTCATGGTCATGGGCATAGCCATACCCCTTTCCATATCCCAAGTCTTTCATCAATTTGGTAGGGGCATTTCTAATTGCGAGAGGAACGGACAAATCACCGGTCTCTCTTACTTTCTGCTGAGCTTCCTTAATGGCGGCATAGCTGGCATTACTTTTTTGGGAACTGGCTAGGTATGTAGCACATTGGCTTAAAATTATTCTGGCCTCCGGGTATCCAATTGTGTTTACTGCCTGAAAGGCAGAATTTGCCAGCACAAGGGCCGTTGGGTTTGCATTTCCAATATCTTCAGAGGCCAAGATGACCAATCTTCGGGCAATAAACTTAACATCTTCACCACCTTCAATCATTCGGGCTAGCCAATATACTGCCGCGTTTGGATCACTACCTCTAATAGACTTTATAAAAGCCGATATAATATCGTAATGTTGTTCTCCGGTCTTGTCATAAAGTACTGTGTTCTTCTGAACTTTACGTAAGACCATTTCATTGGTTATTGTTATTTTTTTACCAGCTTCAGAATTAACAATTAACTCAAAAATATTGAGAAGTTTCCTACCATCACCCCCAGATAGTCTTAACAATGCTTCGGTTTCCTTAAGAATTATTTTTTTTGACTTAATGATGTCATCAGAAGCTATGGCCCGACTCAAAAGAGCCTCTAAATCTTCTTTTTCAAAAGGATTGAGAACATAAACTTGGCATCTTGACAAAAGTGCAGGAATTACTTCAAAACTCGGATTTTCTGTGGTTGCCCCTATCAGTGTTACCCAGCCTTTTTCCACCGCACCCAACAATGAATCTTGTTGCGATTTGCTAAAACGATGAATCTCATCAATAAACAAAATGGGATTTTTTGCAGTAAACAGTCCTCCGCTCTGTTTTGCCTTTTCAATTACTTCCCGTACATCTTTAACGCCACTACTTATTGCGCTAAGGGTATAAAAAGGTCTTTGGCTTTCATTGGCTATTATATTGGCAAGTGTGGTTTTACCGGTTCCGGGAGGGCCCCATAGGATCAAGGATGGAATAATACCGTTTTTAATTTGATGGGTAAGTGAACCCTGTTCCCCAACCAAATGGTTTTGACTAATATATTCTTCCAATGTTCGGGGACGTATGCGTTCCGCAAGAGGTTCGTTCATGACAATAAAAGTAAAATAAATTTGCAGGATGTATTACCTTAAATAAAGAATGATTTGCTATAATTATGGTACGCCAAACATGACAATTTGTGTAAATTCACCTTAATGGTAAGTAAATTGCTCTTAAATAAGTATGTCAGAGAACAACCATTTTAAATTTTCAAATTGGATTTTATTCGGTCCCTTATTGGCCGTACTTTCTATTTGGACTGTCTTCTGGATCGAAGTTAAATTTGGGGTCAATTTTAATGAGTATGGAATTTACCCACGAAGGTTTTCCGGTTTGAAAGGAGTGTTGTTCAGTCCATTCATTCATGGGTCGGTTGAACACCTGTACAACAATACCATTCCGCTAGCTGTTTTGACCGCGTTTCTGATTTTCTTTTATAGAAGGGCAGCTTTACGGACCCTATTGTTAGGGGTTTTTGCTTCAGGTTTTTTAACATGGTTGATTGGAAGACCATCATATCATATAGGGGCTAGTGGCCTAATCTATGTTTTGGCCAGTTTTATTTTTTTTAAGGGTGTTTTTACCAAACATTTCAGATTGGTGGCACTTTCATTGATAGTTGTGTTTATATATGGCAGTATGCTATGGTATATTTTTCCAGTGAAGGATACTATTTCTTGGGAAGGTCACCTATCCGGATTTATTACCGGTTTTCTGTTAGCATTTATGACAAAGATCAAGGTTCCTGTAGAAAAAAAGTATGAATGGGAGAGGGAAGGTTATAATGAGGAGGAAGATCCTTTTTTAAAACATTTTGATGAAAACGGAAATTTTATTGAAGAACAAAATGATAAAGGTGATGATGTCCCCGTAAAGATTACATATCATTTCAAGGAAAAGGAAAAGGACGATGAATAATTACTATTTTGTACGTTGCCTAACCACTTCATAAAGAAAGACCCCGCAGGCCACGGATACATTTAACGAGCCTATTTCACCTAGTAGGGGAAGTTTTGCTTTATGGTCAACAAGCCCTAGAATAGATGCCGAAATACCTCTATCCTCCGCTCCCATGACAATGGCACAGGGTTGATTAAAATTCACGGTATATATTTCTTCTTCTGATTTTTCTGTAGCGGCAACAATACTAATTCCTGAGGATTGTAGATAAAATATGGCATCCTTAAGATGGTCCACTTTTGTTATTGGTACCTTAAATGCAGCTCCAGCTGAGGTTTTTATCGTATCCTCGGTAATTGGCGCTGCACCACTTTTAGGTATGATTATACCATTAACACCACAACACTCTGCTGTTCGTATGATGGCACCAAAATTCCGAACATCAGATACTTGGTCCAAAAGCAAAAAGAACGGATTTTTTTCTTTTTCAAGAATACCTTCAACCAAGTTTTCAAAATTATGGAAAGGTACAGGGGAAATATTGGCAACCGCACCTTGATGATTGTTTTTGGTCAACCTGTTCAACTTTTCAACAGGCACATAGGAACTGCTTATTCCTTTTTTCCGAATTACAGCTTCCAATTCCTTGAACAATTCACCACCAATACCTTTTTGGAGAAATATTTTGTTGATAGGTTGTTCGGCATTAATTGCTTCCAATATAGCTCGAATACCGTAGACCTGATTTTTATGATCCATTAACAAGGGTTTATCACTTTTTATTTAATCCATAACGGTAAACCAACTTTTTAAGGAAACCGGTTTTCCACTATAGGTAAATCCTTCCAGTGAGATTTCAAAAATACCTTGTAAATCCGAGGTAAAAAATTCAATTTCATTCTTTTTACCACTAAAACTAAAATCTGGATACCATAAAAGTTGATACCTAAAGTCAGGGATGGAGTTATTTTTTTCAGTTTCGTTAGTGTAATTCGGGGAGAAATATTTTTTTCTTTTTTGGGGAACTGAAAGTGTATGTCGCAGGTCATCCGAGTACGTCTTGATAGAGGTGGCATCTTTCATATCCTTGGTTTCAATAAGAATAGCACCCTTATAATATGCGCCATTGTTAATGAAGTTTGAAGTAAAAACCTGAACTTTCTCAATTTCCCGCGCATCCAATTGGCCTAATTTGGAATGCTCATCAATTAATAAACCATCCAACAGCATAACTGAGGGTAAGGCATTAAAAAGTACGTTGTCGGGTGTTCTAACAGAATAGCTGTCTTCACCATTAATTCTTTTTATCCCGATATCTGGGATAACTTCTTGTACCGTTTGTCTGAAAGTTGGAAATCTAGTGTAATCACTTAAATTATAAGTGACCAGATATTCATCATCAAAAAACAACTTAGGTTTTTGAATGGAAATTGAATCTGGTTTTACAGCAGAGAAGGCATTTTCAATTTGATTGTGTATGCTTTTGTCCAATATTTTGGTTCTTAACGTACTATCTATCTTTAAATTGAAGAATTCAATTTTTGAATAGTCATTTTTTTCCTTGTCCATAACCTTTACCGAATGATTTGAGTTATCAAGAGGCCTTAGCGAAACGGACGTTTGATCATAAGGTTGTGCTATGTTAAAATAAAACTTCCCTTGTTCATTTGTAGAGGCAACGGTATAAAGTGTTTCTTGCCCCAAAGCAGAAAGGATTACACGGGTATTTTTAATAGGTTTTAATGTTTCTTTGTCCAATACCTTTCCCATAACTAGTTCGCCACGCAGTTCTGGCAAGAAACTTGAGTTAAGCAAGCTATTTTCTTCGGGAATTGTTCTGTAAAAACTATTAAACTCATCTGCCCCAATACTTCTGGCGGCTTCAGTGGGTTGTTTTTGCTTTATTGAGATGGAATATGATCCTTTTTTCACATCATCCGTAGCGGCTTCAATTAATAAAGAGGCCATACTTCTAGTTGAGTAGTTATCGCTATCGACAGAAAGCTTTAAAAATTCGAACTTATTTTTATTATCATACGCCATACTATTTTCAGCAATTGTATCGGCATCAGTTTTTAGAATTTCTTTCTGATCATTGGTGTAAGGGTTAATGATTGAAATATCCTGTTGAAAGAAAATAGACACTCCCAGGTTTTTCATCCATTGCGTATAGGCGATTAATTTATAGTTTCCCGAGGACAAGGATTGGTTGATGAAAAAATCTCCATGAGCCAGTCCTTTATCAAGAAAAAGCTTATGGTGAAAAATTAGTTCCTGTTCCTCATTTATCAATTCTACATATACCACTTTGCTAAGATTGCTCAAATTTTTGGTGTCCAATCTTTGAACATAGCACTTGTAATACAGATAATCACCAGGAAATAGCAGGGTAGCACTAGTGTGAACATAAGTTCTTTCATTGGGGATTGTAGTTTCAGTTTGACCAAGTACTGAGTTCGTTGCGGCAATAATGCTGCAGAAAATAAAAAGTAATATTGCTTTATGTTTAAACATTTGATTTTTGGTCATTTTATTCTTATTCAATCCAAAATTCTGGAACTTCATTGCTTCCAATGACTGTACAATCACCGCAGATTCGTGGAACCATTTGAAAAGGCCCTTCTCCTTGTGGTGTAACGCCGCCCATACCAACATTATCATTAAAAAATTCCAATGAATTGTTTTGTATTGCTTGAATCAATGCTGAATTTCCAAAACGGTCTGCATCCAGCGTGGGTGTTAAAATTTGTTCACAACCTACTATGTAGGCGGGCGTTCCAATATCATCAAAAAAATCTTCAAAGTTGAAAAAAAGTCGCTTTGTGGAAACTGAAGAAACATCAAAATAACCCGTAACACTCTTGGATGTTTCCTGGTCAGGAAAAACATTTCCAATCAAGAACCCAGGCTGACTTTGGGACAACAGGTTTCCTTGACTTGAAAGCTCCCGTAATTTTTCATAAAACTGAAAGGCCTGTTCTGTCTGAACAATTTGTTTTACCAATATGCTATAGCGGTGTGCGATTATGAAATCTGATTTTTCAATAAACCTAATGGGCAATTCAGAGACACGATCTTCGTTAAGAGTGGTGGTTGAAAACAAAATACTTGTGCTTGACGCATTGTTTCCGTAACATATTAATTCTTCCTGTGGTCTTAAACGAATATCAACTGATGGCGGGTTTTCCGAAACAACAAAAGCTTCGAACTGATTCCATTGGGGTGCAATTATCTTATAAGTTTCTTCATAAGAATATCGATAAAACTTAGACTGGCCAGTGGCATCAAAACTGTTTACAAAGATTTCAATTCCCTCTATACCATCGTCATTTGTTATTTTTCTGGCTATTACATCATCAATAACGGCAGAGGAGGGGAGATTTTCTTGATTGGAAGTATAACTATCCCCATCTCTTGTAGTGATTGACAATTGATAACTGCTTGTTGGTAATGCCGCGAATTCAAATTCAGATTCATAAATACCTGGTTGAGTCTCGAGGAATCTTAGTGTGTTATTTGAATCTTGGGTGACAATTACTTCAGCTCCTTCTTCCCAAATAGGCTCCGTACTTCCCAAAATTCCAGTTCTACTAAGAGAAATGACCTGCGTTTTTTCTTCATTGGTCAATGTTGCCTCAACAATAAGAACATCGTCAAAAGTCTGTGGTGATATTTCAAAGGGTTCTACACAGCCAGAAATAACGATTAAAGATAATGCGATAGCAAAGAATATCTTTTTTTTGATCCTAAACATGTATCCTGATTTTTTCATACTTAGAATTTAAGATTATAGGTTAGGGATGGGACCGGAATATTGAAAACAGAACTTTGGAAGGCTTTTACCTCTCCATCTTGTGTAACAAAAAACACGGAGTATGGATTATTTCTTCCAAGGACATTGTAAATGGAAAAACTCCAAAAACTATGTGCTAACTTCTTTTTTTTATGATTGCCTTCAAGATTGAACCCTATATCCAAACGATAATAGTCGGGGATTCTAAACTTGTTTCTTTGACTATACAAAACCTGTTGTTCTCCATTGAAAAAGAAGGTTCCTGTAGGAAAAGTTACTGGTCTACCGGTTTGATATGTGAAATTGGTGGAAAAACTCAATCGCTTTGTGATATTGTAATTCGATACCAAGCTTATGTCATGGGGTTTGTCAAAATTTGCTGGAAAAAACTCGCCATTACTCACCTGTTCCTCTGGAAAATCGCTTCTTAATTGAAAGAAGGATCTTGAATAGGTATACCCAAGCCATCCAGTTAGCGCACCTCTATTCTTTTTCAACAAGAATTCAACCCCATATGATTTTCCTTTTCCCTGAAGTGTTTCTTGTTCAATAACTTCATTTAATAGCAGTTGGGCACCTACTTTAAAATCTAAAATGTTGTTTTGGGTTTTGTAGAACCCTTCTATGCTGGTTTCATAGGTATTGTCTCCAAAGAATTTGTATAATCCCGCAGAAAATAAGGAAGCTCTTTGTGGTTCTATATTTATATCTGAAAGTTTCCAGGTATCTATGGGAGATACAGTTGTATTGTTTGATAGCGAATGAATGTATTGGGTAGAACTACTATAGCTAGCTTTGGCCGAAAAATCTGGTTTAATATAATATCGTGCACCTACTCTTACTTCCGGAAAGGAATAGGTCTTAAATAAGTCTCCACTATCAAAACTTTGGGTTTCTAATAAAGATGTTTCGTTTCTGGGCTGGTTTTCGGCATAAATTCGTTGTTCCGATGGTCCGATAGCATTAAAAATTGAATACCGTAAACCTAAATCCAATTGCAGCTTTTCTGAAACTTTTATATTATCGGCGATAAAAATGGCGGACTCCAAGCCTTTCTCTTCGGACAGCGAAAATTCCTCAACTTGACTTAGCTCACTTTTTCCATCTATGGTTCCCGGGCTTAGTTCATATAACTTACTCGATATCCCATAGGTGAAGGAATGATTTGTATTAGCAGCATATCGCATCTTAAGCTTCAGTTGCGTTTCCTTGATATTGAAGTTGTAGTTGAAGTCTATTTGTGGTCTACCATCATAATCGATTTCAAAAAAGTAATCGCTTCTAGAAAGTTTTAAACTTCCCTGGTGCTTTTCATTCAATTTATGGTTCCATTGCATTGAAACAAGCTTATTTTCATAAGCATAAAGGGAATCTTGGGTTATACTAAAGGCATCTTTGCTATAATATGCCATAGCTTCAACATTGTTTTTTGAGTTGAGCTCATGTTGGTATTTGGCAATCAAATCATAGAAAAAAGCACTTCTTCCTTGTAAATCTTCATTGTCCAAAGCTCCCAATATCCAATCTGAATATGTGCCTCGGCCAGCTACCATCAAAGCTGCCTTTTCCTTTACAATGGGAATTTCCAACTTTAAATTACCAGTAACGGGGCCTATGGAAGCTTCACCAGATATTTTTTCAGTATTACTATCTATTGTATTGATATTGAATACGGATGAAAGCCTTCCGCCAAATTCTGCGGGGATATTTCCTTTATAAATATCAATGGATTTGACCGTATACGGGTTTAAAGCTTGAAAGATTCCAAAGAAATGCGAGGAGTTATAAAGAACCGAGTTATCTAAAAGAATAAGGTTTTGGTCAGTCTTTCCTCCCCTCACGTTAAATCCTGCAGAGCCTTCACCAGCAGTTGTGATTCCTGGAAGGGTTGTTGCAATTTTTAGTAGATCACGTTCTCCCAAAACAACCGGTATTGTCTTGGACTCTTCAGATTCTATAGTGTTTTTACCGGTAGTGGTTCCGTCTATGACCTGTCTGCTGTTTGCACTTATAATTACTTCATCCAATTGCTCAACACTCTCCTTTAATGTTATATCAAGAACACCATCGCTATAGACTACAACTGGTTGCTCCATACGTTCAAGCCCTAGAGCATCAGTAAAAATTATGTTTTGGCCATAAGGTAATTCGAGACTATAGTACCCCTGGTTGTTGGTGAGGGTGTTTTTGTTCTTGTCCGTACTTACAACAACATTGGGAAGGGGGCTTCCGCTAAGCTCATTTTTAACATAACCAGATATTGTAAATTCTGAATTGGTAGCACCTGCATTTTGTTTTCCTATTCTTACGGTTTTTCTTCTCCTTCTTTCAGGGGCCTTTTGGTTATCCAATACAACAGAAATTGATGAAGCCTCATTGGTATCAGAAGATTCTGTGGTCACCTCTTTTATAGCTGGAAAAAAGTCATCCGGCAAATAATCGTGAATAAGCCTTCCTTGTGTGAGATACACGTTTCCATTACCATATTCTATAAAATGCAAGTTGGTATCTGCGAGTACATCCTCTAAAACACTTTGTATTGTGCTATTCCCATACGATTTGTAAATAGGGGTGTTATCCAACCATTCAGCTAAATAATAAAACTTAAAACCCGTAGAAGCTTCAATTTTATTGAGCAATTGTTCTTTTGTCTCACCTTGGGCTTCAATGGAGAAAGTTGTTGTCTTTATCTGTGCATAAGAGACACCGTAAAAAAATAGAATAGCAAAAAGATTGGTACAACATCTAAACATTTATTCTACAGATTTAGGATTTAAAATAGTTGAGTGCCAATCTTTTAGTACAGCTATTATAATAGCATCTTTTGACATTTTTTTTGACTTATTACGCTGGAAAAGGATATTTAAGGTGTTTTTGTCATCTGGGAAAAATGCAATAAGTTGTTTCTTGGATTTTATCTCTTCCAATCGACCGTTCGACAAAATAAAAAGAGTTGTGTCCAGCACATATTCGTTGTAGAGAACGTTTCTATTTTTTAATCTTTCCTTTTCTTTTTTGACGTAACTTTTAAACAAAGAGAATGATGGGTTTTTCAGGATAATTTGAAAGAATTTTTTTTCCATTTCCATACCCTCCAATCTTTCAAAATGAAAGTTTCCAATTGAAAAATCGGAAATAAATTCTTTGAATAGCGTAATTCCTAATAGATTTAGTTTTTTATCTGGGAGTATTTGAATGTCATTCCTAACAATGTCATATCTGATTTGAAGATCAAGATAAGGCTGGCCTTTGTATGTTACCGAAGCATTTTGGTAGTCCAAATATGCAAAGAAGGGATGATTTTCCTCATTTATATTTGGATAAGGTGTATTTGGTTTGCCAAAATAAATTCCGGAGTTTTGATAATCAATTATATTATCAAATTGTTTAAGGATTGATGTAATATCTGAGGATTGGGCTCCTACTTGATATGTTGAAAGAGCGCAAAGGATGTAAATAAAAGGAAAAGAAACGCTAAGCTTTCTTTTTATTGATGACATACACAAGAAGTTTGAAAGTATACATTTGGCAAAATTGTTATTAAGGCCTGTTTTTATTTTAATCCAATAGAATGGCTTGATAGTTTGGCGGAAAACATATTTTGATGTTTTTACCGTCTTTCCTAGAAATTCTCAATTTTCCAGTAGTCAAAAGTTCTGCACCATTAAGAATGTTATATTGACCGGATTTAGTTAATTTCCTACCCAAGGCTGTTCCAATTGTGATTTGGTTGGAATTTTCTTTTGCTTGTTTACCCTCTAATTCAAAAAAGACCATTGTTTTATTTGGAAGGTAATTTCCAAGTTGAAAGCTATCTATATTGTTAACATGGGTAAACTTTAGGTCATCTATTTGTAATGTATCAGATTTTGTAAAGTCAAACGGAGGTGTAAACTGAATACCAATGGTATCTGCTTTATGGCATGGTTTTTCTGTTTTGATACAAGAAGCGACAAGACTTAAGAATACCAATGAAACAAAAATGAATTTAATTCTCATAGTTAAAAAAAGCCGCTGGTTAAAGCGGCTTTTCGTATTTAGTTAAATGAACTTTAAGTGATTTAAATTAATAAACCAGATTAATGTTTCTCCAATCATTGGAACCACTTGCAGTACCTACTTCGCCAGCTGCTGCAGGACCACCAAAAGTATAGATTTCATCTTGGGTAATTTCCAATTCTGAAGCTGGAACTGGGTACATAGTAAGTGTACCTGCTTGAAGCATGTCATGTCTACGCATAAAAGTCCATGGTACTATTATACCTGATGCCAAATCCAATTCAATAGAAACTTCATATAAAAGTGCATTAAGAACGTTAGGGCCAGCAGCAGTTGTACTCTGCATACCTACTGACATACGCGGTGAAGCATCCAACGCAGTTACTGCTGCACCATAGTTTCCTTGACGGTAGTAACATTCTGCCTTGATATAATCAATCTCTGCTTTAGGGAAAATATTCACAGGAATACCTGTTTGATTTTGATCGTTATCATTAAAGAACTTAATGGTTCTATAACTGGAAAATAATTGTCTTCCCCTTGATTCTCTGAGGAATCCAAAGTTCTCAGCAACATACTCATAATACAAATCCAGTCTTGGATCGTCCGAAGTTGCAGCTGGAAGAATAATAGACGCATCCGTTGGATAATCTGTATCGTATGATGGATCAAATAAATGAGTGATTTTTTGATCTGTTGGCATATAACCAGCACCATCACCTAAAAGAAACAATGACCAATCTTGAAAGTTGTTAAAAAATACAGTTTCAAGAGCTGGTGGAAAAAAGTCTTCTGTTAAACCAGCGTTGGCATATGTCAAGATTTGATTGTAGTCCAAAGACTGAGCTTCAGCGTCTGTTCTTGCAACCCCAATTGCAAATCTAGCCATATAGCTATTTGCCAATTGAGTAAAAGTAGCTGCATCCAAAGATGGTCCAGAGGCATACAAGGTATACTCAAAAGAACCAGAAGCCAACCCAATTGCAGTAGTAATATTTGCAAGCGAAGCATCCAATAATTCTTGATACGTAGAAAATTCCAAAGCATTTGGATCTGTATCCGGATCAACAATATAGGCTTTGTCATATATTAAAGCCAAGTAACCTTGGGCGACACCTTTATCAAAGTAGGCTGCTGCCAGTTCTTGTTCAGTTACATCAGAGCCACTAACGATTACTTCACCACCATCATTTTCGATATTATTAATTACAATGTTGGCATTGTTGATTACACCATTGAAGTCGACCCATGGAAGACCAGCTTGGTAAATTAAATCATCGTTAGAGGTTGTGTTTAAAACCTGTCTTCTTGGCTGGTCACAATAATCCCAAAACCCTCTAAATGCATTGGTCGTAGAAAATTGATCGGCTGCACCTCTAAAATAAATACCTGAAAAGCTAACTTGAGCTGTCAACATTGTGGTATGGTTAGAGATGTTAAAGTTTTGGAAATCCGCTGCATTGGCTAAAACCCTAGCAGCATCTGCTTGATTGGGGTTTCCAATGTTGAATTCCTCTTGCGAACACGACATTACCAATAATGCCGTTACTAAATAAATTACTTTTCTCATTGCTTTTTTTTTTAAAATGTTACTTGTACCGAAGCAGCAAAAGTTCTAAAGACGGGGAACGAAAATTCATCTAACTTAAAAATAGGGCTACCACTTAAAGCTACTTCTGGATCAAATCCTGAATAATTTGTGAAAGTGTGTAAATTTCTACCAGAAAGAGTGAATTTCACACTTTCCAGAGGAATTTTAGGTCCAAATGTGTCACCGTCCAAGGTGTAGGACAATGAAATTTCACGAATCTTGGCAAAAGATGCGTCTTCAACAAAATAGTCAATTGGCGCACCGCCATTATAGATTGTAGAACTGGCGTTAGCATAAGACGATTGTTGTCCAGCTGCACCAAATGAATCGAGGTCACCATGTCTATCGTTGAAATATAAAAGTTGCTTAGTGTAGTTGTATACATCTCCTCCTATTTGCATATCAATTAATGCATAAAGGCTCAAGTTCTTATAAGTCCAAGTATTTTTGAAGCCCATAATGAAATCTGGATTTGTATCACCGAATACACCAACGGCAGCTTGGTTGTCATCAGGATTCCATTTGCGGATAGCTTGTTCACCACCTGCACTCACTAATCCAGATTGTCCTTCATTTGCCGTAACGATAACATGTCCAAATTCGTTTACAGAAAAATCTGATAATGGTAAGTTTAAGCCTTCATTGATTACTACACCATTTTGAACGGTTAAATCATCTAGGGATTGAGCTAGTGAATTACCAAACATTGCCCCAAACGGCTGCCCAGCTTCAACTCTAAATACATTAACGGCAGGATCGGCATCTACTGCAGCGGTAATTTGACCACCAAAGTTTATTATGTTTCTGTTGAAAGGTGCTACATCACCTAGATCCGTAATCATGTTATCGACGGCAGCAAATGTTACACCAAAATCCCATGAAAAATTATCGTTTTCTATCGGAGTTCCGGAAAAGGCTGCTTCCCAAGCTTCATACTCTGTGGAAGCTACATTTTGTCTTTGAACAGTACCTGGAACAGCTCCTGATAATGGAACAGTAAGGATAGCATCTTCGGTATTAGACTTCGCATACGTTAACGAAAGTTCCAATTTGTTTAAAATAGCTACATCTATACCAACTTCAAGCTCTTCTATAGTAGGGGACTGTAAGTTAGGATTACCAATTTGAAGTGGAGAAACATTTCCTTGGGTTACTGTAAAGGTTTCAAAAATATCACCAAAATTTGGACGAAGACCAGCTGTACCAAAAGAAGCTCTGAACTTTAACTCATCCAACCAATCTGCAGTGATATCTTCTCCTAAACGATATGCAAAAGAACCTCTGTAAAAGAATTGGTCTCTGTTTTCTTCTCCAAACAAAGAACTACGGTCTGTTCTGGCAAATGCCCCTATGATTATTTTGTCTTTCCAATCTAAATCCATTGAAAAGAACACATTTTGAGTTTTTTCCCTTGTTGCTCCAGAAGTAATCAAAATGTTTTCGGTAGCTTGTTGAAGTGTGGTCACTCCCTCAGTCAAGAAATTTGACCCTTGAGCAGTGGTAAATTCAGATTTTACATCTTCATGCAAGTAACGTAATGAACTTCTTAGATTAAAATCTCCAAAACTATTGTTGTAGTTTAATTGAGCAGCTGCATTTACACGAGCCCTAGAAGCTCTTAAATCAAAAATAAATCCGTTATCAACATTGGCATTGAATTGAGACCCTGAAATATAGCCTTTAGGAAAAAGGTTAGTAAACCTTTGACTACCACGATCCGTTGAAACCTGTGTGTCAAAAGTTAAATTGTCAGTAATCTTATACTTCAAATTAATAGCAGAGGTCAATCTATTGATTTGTAAATCTTGAGCTTGATTTCTTGACACATACAATGGGTTCTGATATTCATTTAAAAAACCATTTCCTTCGTAGAAAGGAACGAAGCTTCCATCAGCATTAGGAATGCTTAAATCCACAGTAGGATCTGCAGTCAATAAATTGAAAAATATATTATCGCCCTGACCTGATTGTTGTACTTCCTGACCAGTTCTCCGAACAACATAATTTGTCATATCCAATTGCAATCTATCACTCAAATCCACTTTGAAATTCAACCTTGCATTGGTCCTGATCAAAGGTTTAACACCATCTATTATCCCTGCAACCTCAGTTCTTTCCAAAGAAGTAAAGTAGGATACTTTATCAAGACGTTGTGATACACTGGCAGTAATCTGCTGATACGCTTGGGAAGTAATTAAGTTACCAACGTTATCAACTATCTGACCCGGCCAAGGATTGTCAAAAATACCATCTGGGTCTGGAACAATGGCACCACTGCTCACATCAAAATTTCCATTGGCATCCAACAATCTGTCGTGATTTCTAGCTACTGGGTATTGATTCTGCACGTTAGAAAAACCATTCTCGAAACGTAAAGTAACTCTTGGCTTTTCGGTAGTTCCTTGTTTTGTGATAATTTGGATAACCCCGTTACCCGCCAAAGAACCATATAAAGAAGATGCAGCAGCACCTTTAACAACTTCTATAGATTTGATATCCTGTGTACTGAATTCATTTAAGAAACCTTCAGTAATAATACCATCAACTATAATAAGTGGAGCTGTACTTCCTTCAATAGAACTAGCACCTCTTAATATTACTGCTGAGTTTCTTAAAGGGTTACCACCACCTTGTACAATTTGAGCACCGGCAACTTTACCAATAAGCGCTGAAGCAGCATCTGGTGTAGGTACAGACTGAACTCCAGTCACGGGAACCGTTTCAACCTTAAAAGCAAGTTTCTTTTTGGAAGTTCCCTGGGCAACCCCAGTTACAACAACTTCACCCAAGGCTTGTGCATCTTCCTGCATTTGTACATTAATAGTACTTGAGGCTCCTACAGTTCTTCTTTCATCTTTTTGCCCTATATAGGAAAAGAGTAGAATTTGACCTTCGGAAGCGTTGATGGAGTAGTTTCCATCGAAATCGGTTTGAGTACCATTTGTAGTACCTCCTACGACAATGTTAACTCCAGGTAATGGTAATCCGTCAGTATCAGTGACGTTACCTGAAATCGTTTTGTCTTGAGCAAATGAAATTTGCACAATTAACGCCATAAAAAGCGTTAACAATCCATTAAGTTTTGTTCTCATTTTGAAATTATTTGAATTAGCTAGGCGCTAAAATCATAATTTCATGTTAATAATCCAACTTTTTCTCTATAAAATTATGCGCGCATAATTTATTTTTCTGTTAAAAAGAGGGTGTATAAGTGAATTATCTTCAATATTTTAACAAATGACGATAATTTAACATCTAGACATCACAAAAGAGATTGCTAATTATTGATTTTTATAATCCTAAACGGTAAGAATATGTATGTGTTAAGTGTATGTTATGAAAATTTGGGCATTTTAGGCGTGGATTTTTACTCTCTTAGTAAGATGTGATATTTCTTTTTGTATTTAACAATTGTTGTTTAATGAATCCTATACCTTAATATATAGCAAGTTTTCTTTTCACTTTTTTGACTCTGGTTCGAGCTCCGGTTTTTTGTGTATTTTTCCATTAAAAGGATAAATGTTTAAGGGGGTAATTTTTTTAGCAAAAAATAGTCCCCCCTTATTTGAATTATTCCGAAATATCACTACATTTGCAGCCCTCAAAAAGAGGGTTGTTTACATTTTTAACAGAAATTTTAATGCCAACAATTTCACAATTAGTACGAAAAGGAAGAGTCACAATTACCAAGAAGAGTAAATCGGCTGCTTTGGATTCGTGTCCTCAAAGACGAGGGGTATGTACGCGTGTTTATACAACTACACCAAAAAAACCAAACTCTGCAATGCGTAAAGTTGCAAGGGTGAGGCTTACAAATGGTAAGGAAGTCAACGCATATATCCCTGGTGAAGGTCACAACCTCCAAGAGCACTCGATAGTATTGGTTAGAGGTGGTAGAGTAAAGGATTTGCCAGGAGTTAGATATCATATCGTCCGTGGTGCATTAGATACTGCAGGTGTTGCAGGTAGAACACAGCGAAGATCTAAATACGGTGCAAAACGTCCAAAAAAATAAGAAGAGATGAGAAAAAGACAGGCGAAGAAAAGACCGTTGTTGCCAGATCCAAGATTTAACGATCAATTGGTAACACGTTTTGTAAATATGATGATGTGGGATGGTAAGAAATCAGTTGCTTTCAAGGTTTTTTATGATGCAATTGATATCGTTGAAGAAAAAAATACTGACGAGGAAAAAACTGCTTTGGAGTTATGGAAAGATGCACTTTCCAATGTAATGCCACATGTTGAAGTAAGAAGTAGAAGAGTGGGTGGAGCTACATTTCAAATTCCAATGCAAATCCGTCCAGATAGAAAGATATCTACGGCAATGAAGTGGTTGATTAGTTATTCTAGAAAGCGTAACGAAAAATCCATGGCGCAAAAATTGGCTGCAGAAGTTTTGGCTGCTGCAAAAGAAGAAGGCGCGGCGGTTAAGAAAAGAGTAGATACTCACAAGATGGCGGAAGCCAATAAAGCATTCTCTCACTTTAGATTCTAGTTGGTAAAATGTCAAGAGATTTAAAATTCACAAGGAATATTGGTATTGCAGCGCATATCGATGCTGGAAAAACCACTACTACAGAACGTATTCTTTTTTATACAGGTGTAAGCCATAAAATAGGTGAGGTGCATGATGGTGCTGCAACTATGGATTGGATGGAGCAAGAGCAAGAGCGTGGTATCACCATTACCTCTGCTGCTACAACATGTACCTGGGAATTTCCTACGGAAAATGGAAAGCCCACTGCTGATGCAAAAGGATACCACTTTAATATTATAGATACTCCCGGACACGTTGATTTTACCGTTGAGGTGAATCGTTCATTACGTGTATTGGATGGTTTGGTTTTCTTGTTTAGTGCCGTTGATGGTGTTGAGCCACAATCAGAAACTAACTGGAGATTGGCCGATAACTATAAAGTTCCACGTATAGGATTTGTGAACAAAATGGACCGTCAAGGATCTAATTTCCTTATGGTTTGTAAGCAAGTTAAGACCATGCTTGGTTCTAATGCTGTGCCTATTGTTTTGCCAATTGGTGAAGAAGCTGATTTCAAAGGAATCGTTGATTTGGCAAAGAACAGAGCCATAGTTTGGCATGATGATAACTTCGGTTCAACGTTTGATGTTGTTGATATTCCTGAGGATATGAAAGCTGAAGTAAAGGAGTATAGAGCTGCTTTAATTGAGGCTGTTGCTGAGTATGATGAAGAGTTAATGGAGAAATTCTTCGAAGATGAAGATTCTATCACTGAAGAAGAAGTACATGCAGCGCTAAGAGCGGCAGTAATGGACAGAGCTATCATTCCTATGATTTGTGGTTCTTCATTTAAGAACAAGGGAGTTCAGTTTTTGTTAGATGCTGTTTGTCGTTACCTGCCATCACCTATAGATAAGGATGATATTGTAGGAACGGATCCTAATACGGGTAATGAAATCACTAGAAAACCTGATTCAAAAGAACCATTTTCAGCATTGGCTTTTAAAATTGCTACGGATCCATTCGTTGGTCGTTTGGCTTTCTTTAGGGCATATTCAGGTCGTTTGGATGCTGGTTCCTATATATTGAACAATCGTTCAGGTAAAAAAGAACGTATTTCACGTATTTATCAAATGCATTCCAATAAACAGAATGCTATTGATTATATCGAGGCTGGAGATATAGGTGCTGCAGTTGGATTTAAGGATATTAAGACTGGAGATACTATGTCTTCGGAAAAACATCCTATTATACTTGAGAGTATGGACTTCCCTGACCCTGTAATTGGTATCGCGGTTGAGCCTAAAACAAAGGCTGATGTAGATAAATTGGGTATGGCTTTGGCTAAATTAGCTGAAGAAGATCCTACATTCCAGGTTAAAACAGATGAAGCTTCAGGACAGACTATTATTTCTGGAATGGGAGAGCTTCACTTAGATATTATTGTTGACCGTTTACGTCGTGAGTTCAAAGTTGAGGTAAATCAAGGTGAGCCACAAGTTGAATACAAAGAAGCGCTTACCAAAATGGCGGCTCACAGAGAAACGTATAAGAAGCAATCTGGTGGACGTGGTAAGTTTGGTGATATTATATTTGAAATGAGTCCTGCGGATGAAGATTTCGAAGGAACTGGGCTACAATTCGTTGATGAAATCAAGGGTGGTCGTATTCCAAAAGAATTCATTCCATCGGTTGAGAAAGGATTTAAAGCTGCAATGAAAAACGGTCCATTGGCTGGATTTGAAATGGATACCATGAAGGTGGTATTGAAAGATGGATCATTCCACCCTGTGGATTCTGATGCACTTTCTTTCGAATTGGCTGCAAAAATGGGTTATAAGGCTGCTGGTAAAGCTGCTGGAGCCGTTATCATGGAACCAATCATGAAGATTGAGGTGCTTACACCTGAAGAAAACATGGGTGATATTGTGGGTGACCTTAACAGACGTAGAGGTACAATCAGTGATATGAGTGATAGAGCTGGTGCAAAAGTTGTAAAAGGTGAAGTACCATTATCAGAAATGTTCGGTTATGTAACATCATTGAGAACATTGTCCTCTGGTAGAGCTACTTCAACTATGGAATTCTCGCGTTATGCAGAAACTCCTAGCAATATTGCAGAAGAAGTTATTAAATCAGTAAAAGGAGTAACCGCTTAATTTTTCAGCAAGATGAGTCAAAAAATTAGAATAAAACTTAAATCTTACGATCATAATTTAGTGGACAAATCCGCTGAGAAGATTGTAAAAACAGTTAAGACAACAGGTGCTGTGGTTACGGGTCCAATTCCATTGCCAACGCACAAGAAAATATTTACAGTTTTGCGTTCACCACACGTGAACAAAAAATCAAGAGAGCAGTTCCAATTGAGTTCTTATAAGAGGTTATTGGATATTTACAGTTCTTCTTCAAAAACCATTGATGCTTTAATGAAATTAGAGCTTCCGAGTGGTGTAGAAGTCGAAATAAAAGTATAAATTTGCACGCCTTTTGAGAGAAAGGTGGACATGTCCGGAGCTGCGTGCGATGGAAAAACGGGAATAAGAAAAATATCTGGGTCACAGAATCTTTTTCTTTGACCCAATTTTTTTGCCAAGAAATTGGCGTAACAAAAAGTAAACAATTAATAATTAAATATATGTCTGGGTTAATAGGAAGAAAAATCGGTATGACCAGCATCTTCGACGAGAATGGAAAAAATATTCCATGTACCGTTATTGAAGCTGGACCATGCGTGATTACCCAAGTCAGAACCGAAGAGGTCGACGGGTACAGTGCCCTTCAGCTTGGTTTCGATGACAAGGCAGAAAAACGTGCAAACAAGGCCGAATTAGGCCATGCTAAAAAAGCAGGTGCTTCTCCTAAAAAGAAAGTCGTTGAGTTCCGGGATTTTGAAGGTGAATTTAAACTAGGAGATACTTTAAATGTAGAGCTTTTCACAGAAGGAGAGTTTGTTGATGTTATTGGTACATCAAAAGGTAAAGGTTTTCAAGGTGTTGTGAAAAGACACGGCTTTGCCGGTGTTGGTCAAGCAACCCACGGTCAACACAACAGATTAAGAGCCCCTGGTTCTATTGGTGCTGCTTCGTATCCTGCTAGAGTTTTCAAAGGAATGAAAATGGCCGGTAGAATGGGTGGTGAGAGGGTAACAGTTCAAAACTTGAGAGTATTGAAAGTGGTTCCTGAGAAAAACCTTATCGTAGTGAAGGGTGCGGTTCCAGGCCATAAGAATGCTTACGTAACAATTGAGAAGTAATGAAGGTTGCAGTTTTAGATATTAAAGGAAAAGAAACAGGAAGAAAGGTTGACCTTTCTAAAGATGTTTTCGCTATAGAACCTAATGAGCATGCCATCTATTTAGATGTTAAGCAATATTTAGCGCACCAAAGACAAGGTACTCACAAGGCAAAGGAGAGAGCTGAGATTGCGGGTAGTACAAGAAAGATCAAGAAACAAAAGGGAACGGGTACTGCAAGAGCAGGTAGTATTAAATCTCCTATTTTTAGAGGTGGTGGTAGAATTTTTGGTCCAAGACCAAAAGATTACACCCAAAAATTGAACAAGAATGTTAAGCGTTTGGCTCGTAAATCAGCCTTAACATTGAAGTCAAAAGACAAAGCTTTGCTTGTTGTTGAGGATTTCAATTTTGAAGCTCCAAAAACCAAGGATTTTAAAGCATTTTTAGCCTCTCTTGGAATAGAAAATAAAAAGTCTCTTATAGTGTTGGGCGATTCAAATAATAATGTATATTTGTCGTCGCGCAATTTGGAGCGTTCCGAAGTTATAACTAGTTCAGAATTAAGTACTTACAAGATAGTTAACGCTGGAAATGTAGTATTGACCGAAAGTGCTTTGGAGGGAATAGAATCGAACCTAAAGAAATAAGAAAATCATGAGTGTGTTGATAAAACCAATCATTACGGAAAAAATGACCGCTGACAGCGAGCTTTTCAATCGTTATGGTTTCTACGTTGCTCCAACGGCCAACAAGCTTCAAATTAAGGAAGCTGTTGAGGCTACTTATGGTGTTTCTGTGGAAAAGGTAAGAACCATGAACTATGGTCCAAATCGTAAGAGTCGTTATACAAAAACAGGAATCCAACACGGAAAGACAAATGCTTTGAAGAAAGCAATTGTTGACGTAGCGGAAGGTGATATTATTGATTTTTACAGTAATCTATAAAGACGAGAAATGTCAGTTAGAAAATTAAAACCGATAACCCCTGGACAGCGTTTTAGAGTAGTGAATGGATTTGACGCCATCACTACTGATAAGCCGGAGAAAAGCTTGCTTGCTCCGTTAAAAAAGTCAGGTGGTAGGAACAGTCAAGGAAAAATGACCATTCGCCATAGAGGTGGTGGGCATAAAAGAAGGTATCGTGTTATCGATTTCAAAAGAGATAAACAAGGAGTAGATGCTACTATTGTATCAATCCAGTACGATCCCAACAGAACTGCATTTATCGCTTTGATTGAATACAAAGATGGTGAAAAGAGATATGTGGTTGCCCAAAACGGAATGCAAGTAGGTCAGAAGATATCTTCTGGTTCAAAAGCTGCTCCAGAAATTGGAAATGCACTTCCATTAAGTGAAATTCCATTGGGTACTATTATTTCATGTATCGAATTAAGACCCGGTCAAGGAGCTGTTATGGCAAGAAGTGCAGGTACATTTGCGCAATTAATGGCAAAGGACGGAAAGTTTGTTACCATTAAATTGCCATCTGGAGAAACTCGTATGATTTTAGCCAATTGTTTGGCTACTATTGGAGCTGTTTCCAATTCTGACCACCAATTGTTAGTATCTGGTAAAGCAGGTAGAAGCAGATGGTTGGGCAGAAGACCAAGAACTAGACCAGTAGCCATGAACCCTGTTGATCACCCAATGGGTGGTGGTGAAGGAAGGGCTTCTGGAGGTCATCCAAGATCTAAGAACGGTATTCCAGCTAAAGGATTTAGAACACGTTCCAAGACTAAAGACACCAATAGATATATCATAGAACGTAGAAAGAAATAAAAGAAAAAGTAAATGGCACGTTCATTAAAAAAAGGACCTTACGTTCATCATAGTCTGGAAAAGAAAGTCCAGAACAATATAGATTCAGGTAAGAAATCGGTTATCAAAACATGGTCTAGAGCCTCAATGATAACACCTGATTTCGTAGGACAAACCATAGCTGTGCACAACGGGAGACAATTTGTTCCTGTGTATGTAACAGAAAACATGGTAGGTCACAAACTTGGAGAATTTTCACCTACACGATCTTTTAGAGGTCATGCAGGAGCTAAAAACAAAGGTAAAAAGTAAGTAAGCTATGGGAGTTCGTAAAAGACAAATGGCCGAAAGGTTAAAAGAAGAGAAAAAGCAACTTGCTATAGCCAAGTTGAACAATTGCCCAACTTCTCCAAGAAAAATGCGTTTGGTCGCTGACTTGATTAGAGGAAAACAGGTAGAAATGGCACTTGCAATTTTGAGGTTCAATCCTAAAGAAGCTTCAAGAAAGATAGAGAAATTGTTACTTTCTGCAATTGCTAACTGGGAAGCTAAAAATGAAGAGGCTAGTATTGAAGATGCTGACCTTATCGTTAAAGAAATTCGAGTGGATGGGGGAACTATGTTGAAAAGACTACGTCCTGCACCGCAAGGAAGAGCACATAGAATTAGAAAACGTTCCAACCATGTTACCATGATCTTGGAAGCTAATAACAACGTTCAAAGCTAGAGTATAATATGGGACAAAAGACCAATCCGATAGGAAATCGCTTAGGAATAATCAGAGGATGGGAATCCAACTGGTACGGCGGTAACGATTACGGCGATAAGCTGGCTGAGGATGATAAAATAAGAAAATATATCCACGCACGTTTGGCAAAAGCCAGTGTGTCTAGGGTAATTATTGAGAGAACCTTAAAATTGATCACTATTACCATTACTACGGCTAGACCTGGTATTATCATTGGTAAAGGTGGACAGGAGGTTGATAAACTTAAGGAAGAACTTAAGAAAATCACCAACAAAGAGGTTCAAATCAATATTCATGAGATAAAGAGACCTGAGCTTGATGCCAATTTGGTTGCTGCAAGTGTTGCAAGACAAATTGAAAGTAGAATTTCTTACAGAAGGGCTATTAAAATGGCTGTTGCGGCTGCAATCCGTATGAACGCGGAAGGTATCAAAATTCAGATTTCTGGACGTTTGAACGGTGCTGAAATGGCGCGTTCTGAGTCTTATAAGGAAGGAAGGATTCCATTATCAACTTTCCGTGCAGATGTAGATTATGCTTTACATGAAGCGCATACTACATATGGAAGACTGGGAATCAAGGTTTGGATTATGAAGGGTGAGGTTTATGGTAAGAGAGAGCTTTCCCCATTAGTAGGATTGTCCAAAGGTCAAGGAAAAGGCGACAAACGAGATGGTAAGAAGCCACAACGTCGTAGAAAGTAATAAGATAAAGTAAAGGTAAAATGTTACAGCCAAAAAGAACAAAATTTCGTAAAGCCCAGAAGGGGCGTATGAAAGGGAATTCCCAAAGAGGACACCAACTTTCCAATGGAATGTTCGGTATAAAGTCTTTGGATTCACACTTCATTACTTCCCGTCAGATAGAGGCTGCACGTATTGCTGCGACAAGGTATATGAAAAGGCAAGGTCAGTTGTGGATCAAGATATTCCCAGACAAGCCTATCACAAAAAAGCCTCTTGAAGTACGTATGGGTAAAGGTAAAGGTGCTCCAGAATATTGGGTAGCCGTTGTTAAGCCTGGAAGAATCATGTTTGAGGTAGCTGGTGTCCCTATGGACATCGCAAAGGAAGCTTTGAGACTTGCTGCGCAAAAACTGCCAGTGAAAACTAAGTTTATCGTAGCTAGGGATTATTCCGCTTAATTTTTAATTGGGAAGAAAGATGAAACAAGCAGAAATAAAAGAACTTTCAATTGAAGAGTTAAAGGAAAGGTTGACTGAGTTTAAAAAGCAACATGCAGATTTGAAAATTGCACACTCGGTTACACCATTGGAGAATCCTTTGCAGATTAGAAAAACAAGAAGGACGGTGGCAAGACTTGCAACAGAATTAACAAAAAGGGAATTACAATAATTGGTTCTGCCTTATGGAAGAAAAAAGAAATTTAAGAAAAGAGAGAATAGGGGTTGTTACCAGCAACAAAATGGAGAAATCTATTGTGGTTGCCGAGGTAAAGCGAGTTAAGCACCCTATGTACGGTAAGTTCGTTTTAAAGACCAAGAAGTATGTTGCCCATGACGAAAAGAATGATTGCAAAGAAGGCGATACTGTGAAAATAATGGAAACCAGACCATTGAGTAAGACTAAATGTTGGAGACTGGTTGAAATCCTTGAAAGAGCTAAATAATTATGTTACAGCAAGAATCTAGATTAAAGGTTGCGGACAATACAGGTGCAAAAGAAGTTTTGACCATCCGCGTACTTGGAGGAACAAAAAGAAGATATGCTTCATTAGGTGATAAGATTGTAGTTACCGTTAAGGAAGCTGCTCCCAATGGAACAGTAAAAAAAGGTTCTGTTTCTACAGCTGTTGTGGTTAGAACAAAGAAGGAAGTAAGAAGACCAGATGGTTCTTATATCCGTTTTGATGACAACGCTTGTGTTTTGCTGAATCCGACAGGAGAAATGAGAGGAACTAGGGTTTTTGGACCAGTTGCCAGAGAGCTTAGGGACAAACAGTTCATGAAGATTGTTTCACTAGCTCCAGAGGTGCTTTAAAAGAAATTTCAGAAAGATGAAGTTGAAAATAAAAACAGGGGATACGGTAAAAGTCATTGCGGGAGACCACAAAGGCACTGAGGGAAAAATACTTCAGGTTGACCGTGAAAAAAACAAGGCTATCGTGGAAGGTGTAAATACCGTTTCAAAACATGAGAAGCCAAGTGCTCAAAACCCTCAGGGAGGAATTGTAAAAAAGGAAGCCCCAATACATATTTCCAATCTATCGTTGATCGATCCAAAATCTGGTGAGACTACACGTGTAGGATATGAAGTAAGGGATGGAAAGAAAGTTAGGCTTGCCAAAAAATCCAATGAAGTAATTTAGTTATGAGTTACATTCCAAGATTAAAAACAGAATATAAAGAGCGTGTTGTTAAAGCACTATCTGACGAGTTTGGTTACAAAAATGTAATGCAAGTTCCTAAATTGGAAAAGATTGTAGTAAGCCGTGGAGTGGGAGCTGCAGTATCTGACAAGAAATTGATTGACCATGCTGTTGATGAATTGACCAATATTACTGGTCAAAAAGCAGTGTCTACGCTTTCTAAAAAGGATGTGGCTACCTTCAAATTGAGAAAAGGAATGCCAATTGGTGCCAAAGTAACCCTTAGAGGTGAAAGAATGTATGAGTTTTTAGATAGATTGATTACATCTGCGCTACCTAGGGTACGAGATTTTCAAGGCATAAAGGCTACTGGTTTTGACGGAAGAGGAAATTATAGCTTGGGTGTTACTGAGCAGATTATTTTTCCAGAGATCAATATCGATAAAATAAACAGAATTAACGGAATGGATATCACATTTGTTACTTCTGCCAGTACAGATAAAGAAGCAAAATCATTGTTAACCGAAATGGGATTACCCTTTAAAAAGAACTAGTATGGCTAAGGAATCAATGAAAGCCCGTGAGGTAAAAAGGGCAAAAACGGTAGCAAAATATGCTGAAAAGAGAAAAGCTTTAAAAGAAGCTGGTGATTATGAGGCTTTACAAAAGCTTCCTAAAAATGCGTCTCCAGTTCGTATGCGAAATCGTTGCAAATTAACAGGTAGACCAAGAGGGTATATGAGAACATTTGGTATATCTAGGGTAACTTTTAGGGAGATGGCCAATCAAGGTTTGATACCGGGAGTTAAAAAAGCAAGTTGGTAATTAGATAAAGAAAAGAAATGCTTACAGATCCAATTTCAGATTATTTGACCAGAATTAGAAATGCCAGTAGCGCAGGTCATAGGGTAGTGGATATTCCTGCTTCCAATCTAAAAAGACAGATTACCAAAATATTGTTCGATCAAGGATATATTTTGAGCTACAAGTTCGAGGATAACAAAGTTCAGGGAAACATAAAAATTGCCTTGAAGTATGATAAGTTTACGAAAGAACCTGTGATAAAAAAATTGCAGAGGGTAAGTAAGCCTGGACTTCGTAAATATGCAGGTTCAGAGGAGCTTCCAAGAGTTCTTAACGGATTGGGCGTTGCTATAGTTTCAACATCCCATGGTGTTATGACAAGCAAACAAGCAAAGCAAGATAACGTAGGTGGCGAAGTATTGTGCTACGTTTATTAATTGACTAAAGAGAAAAAAGATGTCTAGAATAGGTAACAATCCAATTACAATTCCAGAAGGTGTCACTGTAGAGGTGAACGAGAATGTAGTTACCGTTAAAGGTAAGTTGGGGGAGCTTTCCCAAGAATTTTCAGGAGTTGCAATAAAGGTTGAAGATGGAAGTGCTCATATTGCAAGACCTTCTGATTCTAAAGAACACAAAGCAAAGCATGGACTATATCGTTCCTTGGTATCTAATATGATAGAAGGAGTTGCTAAGGGATGGACCAAGGAATTGGAACTGGTAGGTGTAGGATATAGAGCAAGTAACCAAGGACAAAAATTGGATTTGGCTCTAGGTTTTTCACACAATATTGTACTGAATGTTGCTCCAGAAGTAAAGATTGAGACTATTTCCGAAAAAGGTAAAAACCCAATCGTAAAATTAATGTCTCATGACAAACAATTGGTAGGTCAGGTAGCAGCCAAGATAAGGGCATTCCGTAAGCCGGAGCCTTACAAAGGAAAAGGAATTAAGTTCGTAGGAGAACAATTAAGAAGAAAAGCAGGTAAATCAGCATAATTAGTAGCACTATGGGATTATCTAAGACAGAAAGAAAATTACGAATCAGAAGAAGAATACGAAAAGTGTCTTCTGGTACTGAAGCACGACCAAGGTTGTCTGTTTTCAGAAGTAATAAAGAGATATACGCTCAATTGATTGATGACAACAAAGGAGTTACTTTGGCTGCTGCATCATCAAGAGATAAAGGAGTAGAAGTGAAAGGAACTAAAACCGAAGTTGCCACCCAAGTTGGAAAAGCAATTGCAGAGAAGGCAATTAAGCTTGGTGTTGAAACTGTAGCTTTTGATAGAGGTGGAAATCTTTATCACGGTAGAGTTAAATCATTGGCCGAAGGCGCAAGGGAAGCAGGACTAAAATTCTAATAAGACTATGTACCAGAAATACAAAAACGTAGAAACAGTTAAGCCAGGTGGACTGGAGTTGAAAGATCGTTTGGTTGGTGTCCAAAGGGTTACCAAGGTTACCAAAGGTGGTAGAGCATTCGGTTTTTCGGCAATAGTTGTTGTTGGTGATGAGAATGGTGTGGTAGGACATGGTTTAGGAAAATCTAAAGAAGTTGCTACTGCTATTGCCAAGGCTATTGAAGACGCCAAAAAGAATTTGATAAGAATTCCTTTGAACAAAGGCACACTTCCCCATGAGCAGAAAGGAAAGTTTGGTGGCGCACGAGTATATATTCAGCCAGCATCTCATGGTACGGGAGTTATTGCAGGTGGTGCGGTTAGAGCAGTATTGGAAGCAGTGGGGGTACAGGATGTACTATCAAAATCACAAGGTTCTTCCAATCCGCATAATGTTGTTAAGGCGACTTTTGATGCGCTTTTACAATTGAGGGGAGCACAAACTGTAGCCAATCAAAGAGGTATTTCTTTGGAAAAAGTCTTTAAGGGATAAATAAGAGGATATTATGTCAAAGATTAAGGTTAAACAAGTAAAGAGCGCCATCAAGAGGACTCAAAACCAGAAAAGGACTTTAGAAGCCCTTGGTTTGCGCAAGATTGGGCATGTTGTTGAACACGATGCAACGCCTAATATCCTTGGAATGATTAATAAGGTAAAACACTTGGTTTCCACAGAGGAAGCTTAAAATATAAGGGTACATGGATTTACATAATCTTAAACCAGCAGAAGGCGCTGTTAACAGAGATGGAAAACGCTTAGGAAGAGGTCAAGCTTCTGGTAAAGGCGGAACTGCCGCAAGAGGTCATAAAGGTGCAAAGTCTAGGTCCGGATATTCCAAAAAGATTGGTTTTGAAGGTGGACAAATGCCTTTGCAACGTCGTGTTCCTAAATTTGGTTTTAAGAACATCAACAGAAAAGAATATCAAGGAATCAATTTGGGCAAATTGCAAGAATTGGTTGACAATGGAACTCTTAAAAAAGAAGTTACGTTGGATATTCTTGTTGAGAACAGATTGGCTGGCAAGAATGATTTGGTGAAAATTTTGGGAGATGGTGAATTAAAAGCACCTTTGAAAATTTCAGTACATAAATTTACTGCTTCTGCTAAAGCAGCGATTGAGGCCGCAGGAGGAGAGGCAATAAGTTTATAAGTAAAATAAGGCATGAAGAAATTTATTGAGACCATATCAAATATTTGGAAGATAGAAGAACTAAGACAACGAATTCTTGTTACCCTTGGTTTGCTTATAGTGTATCGTTTTGGTGCCCAAGTTGTCCTTCCAGGTATTGATACTTCCCAACTAGCGCAATTAAACAGTGCAGCTGGAGAGGGAATACTTGGCTTGCTTAATGCTTTTACAGGTGGAGCTTTTGCAAATGCTTCTGTATTTGCTTTGGGAATCATGCCATATATTTCTGCTTCTATTGTGGTGCAGTTGATGGGAATTGCAATTCCTTATCTACAAAAGCTACAGAAGGAAGGAGAAAGCGGTAGAAAAACTATCAACCAGATTACAAGATGGTTGACCATTGCAATCTGTATCGTTCAAGCCCCTGCTTATTTATTTGGTTTGGGTGCTCTTGGAGTTCCAGATAGCGCTTTTGTATTGGGAAAAGGTGCTGATTTCATTATTCCTGCCGTGATTATATTGGTTACCGGATGTGTATTTGCAATGTGGTTGGGAGAAAAGATTACGGATAAAGGAATCGGTAATGGTATTTCTTTGTTGATCATGATTGGTATTATAGCCACAATGCCTCAGTCTTTTGTTCAAGAATTTATTTCAAGAACAACTAACAATACTGGAGGTATTATGTTTATCCTTATTGAAGTTATTATTTGGTTCTTGGTAATATTGGCCAGTGTACTATTGGTAATGGCGGTAAGGCAGATTCCAGTTCAGTATGCACGAAGAACTGCATCTGGTGGTTATGAGAAAAACATTATGGGATCCAGACAATATATTCCATTAAAGTTGAATGCGTCTGGGGTAATGCCTATCATTTTTGCACAAGCAATTATGTTTGCGCCAAGTTTATTGGGTAAAACCTTTAATAATACAGCAGCGGGTCAGTGGATGGAGGTACAGTTTGCAGATATCTTCGGATTGGCTTACAATATATTGTTTGCTGTATTGATTATCATATTTACCTATTTCTATACGGCTATTACAGTTCCTACGAACAAAATGGCCGATGATTTAAAAAGAAGTGGAGGATTCATTCCTGGAATTAGACCAGGTAAGGAAACTGGGGATTTCTTGGACAAAATCATGTCATTGATAACCTTGCCAGGTTCTGTTTTCTTGGCACTATTGGCAGTTTTACCTGCTGTAGTTGTTAAGTTGATGGATGTGCAGGCAGGTTGGGCATTATTTTACGGAGGTACATCACTATTGATTATGGTGGGTGTTGCAATAGATACAGTACAACAGATAAATTCTTATTTGTTGAACAGACATTATGATGGTTTGATGAAAACCGGTAAAAATAGAAAAGTAGCATAATTTATGGCAAAACAGCCAGCAATAGAACAGGACGGAACTATAATTGAAGCATTGTCAAACGCAATGTTTAGAGTTGAATTAGAGAACGGTCATGTTGTTACGGCACATATTTCTGGGAAAATGCGGATGCATTATATAAAGTTACTTCCAGGAGACAAGGTGAAACTTGAAATGAGCCCATACGATTTAACAAAAGCAAGAATTACTTACAGATACTAATACGATGAAAGTTAGAGCATCAGTTAAGAAAAGAAGCGCCGACTGCAAGATAGTTCGCAGAAAAGGCAGATTATACGTAATCAACAAAAAGAATCCTAGATTTAAACAAAGACAAGGGTAATTATGGCAAGAATCGCAGGTGTAGATATACCAAAACAAAAGCGTGGAGTTATTTCACTTACCTACATTTACGGAATTGGTAAAAGTAGGGCAGAAGAGATTTTAGAGAAAGCCCAAGTAAACGAGGATACTAAAGTTTCTGACTGGAATGATGATGAAATAGGAAGAATCAGGGATGCTGTTTCTTCGTATACCATTGAAGGGGAACTTCGTTCAGAAACACAATTGAACATCAAGCGTTTGATGGATATTGGTTGTTACCGCGGAATTCGTCACAGATCCGGATTACCACTACGAGGTCAACGTACCAAGAACAACTCTAGGACAAGAAAAGGAAAAAGAAAAACGGTTGCCAACAAGAAAAAGGCAACTAAATAATAAGTAATAGTATGGCAAAGGCAACTACTAAAACAGCTAAAAAGCGCAAAGTAATTGTAGAATCTACTGGAGAGGCACACGTTACAGCTTCATTCAATAATATTATTATTTCCCTTACCAACAAAAAGGGAGATGTAATTTCTTGGTCATCTGCTGGTAAGTTGGGTTTTAGAGGTTCTAAAAAGAATACTCCCTATGCTGCCCAGGTAGCAGCCGAAGATTGTGCAAAAGTAGCACATGAAGCTGGCTTAAGAAAAGTAAAGGTATATGTGAAAGGACCTGGAAATGGTAGAGAATCTGCTATTCGTTCCATCCACAATGCCGGTATTGAGGTAACTGAGATAGTTGATGTTACCCCACTTCCACACAACGGTTGTAGACCACCCAAAAGAAGAAGAGTTTAATTAGTAATAAATCGGCCCAATATGGGTCTTCACGAAAGTGCTTTGTAGATTATCGAAGGATAAGCCTTAATTCATAATCGCACTTTCAAATTAAAAGAAGATGGCAAGATACACAGGACCAAAATCAAAAATCGCTAGAAAATTTGGAGAAGCGATTTTCGGAGACGACAAAGCCTTCGAAAAGAAAAGTTACCCTCCAGGACAACACGGTAATAACAGACGCCGTGGTAAGAAATCTGAATATGCAATCCAGTTGATGGAAAAGCAAAAAGCCAAGTATACCTATGGTATTTTGGAAAAGCAATTCAGAAATCTTTTTGATAAAGCAAACCGTAGCAAAGGAGTAACCGGTGAGGTTTTACTTCAACTATGTGAATCCCGTTTGGACAATGTAGTTTACAGAATGGGACTTTCTCCTACCAGAAGCGGTGCTAGACAATTAGTTTCGCACAGGCACATCATCGTAAATGGTGAAATCGTAAATATTCCTTCATACTCATTAAAACCAGGCGATGTTGTTGGAGTTAGGGAAAAATCTAAATCCGTTCAAGCAATCCAAAATTCCTTGGATAACAATAGTAGCGTTTACGAATGGATTACTTGGAACACAGAAAAGAAAGAAGGTTCTTTTGTGGCCATTCCAGAAAGATTGCAGATTCCTGAAAATATCAAGGAACAATTAATCGTCGAGTTATACTCTAAATAAAATCAACATTAATCCAATATGGCATTACTAAATTTTCAGAAGCCCGATAAAGTTATAATGATAGATTCAACAGATTTCGAAGGGAAGTTTGAATTCCGCCCTTTGGAACCTGGTTATGGATTAACAGTTGGAAATGCGTTACGAAGAGTTTTACTTTCCTCTTTGGAAGGTTTTGCAATTACTTCGGTACGTATAGATGGAGTTGAGCATGAGTTTTCTGTTATTCCTGGCGTTGTTGAAGACGTTACAGAAATGATATTGAACCTGAAGCAGGTTCGTTTTAAAAGACAGATTGATGATGTTGAGAGCGAAACAGTTTCTGTTTCAGTAAGTGGAAAAGAGCAATTGACCGCTGGAGATTTCCAAAAGTTCATTTCAGGGTACCAAGTTCTTAATCCAGATTTAGTTATCTGTAACATGGACCCTAAAGTAAGTATTAACCTTGAGGTTATTATTGAAAAAGGACGTGGATATGTTCCAGCTGAGGAAAACAAAAAATCCAATGCTCCATTGGGAAGCATTGCTGTTGATTCTGTTTACACTCCAGTAAAGAATGTAAAATACAGCATTGAGAACTTTAGGGTTGAACAAAAGACCGATTACGAAAAATTGGTTTTCGAAATCGTTACTGACGGTTCAATTCACCCAAAAGATGCGTTGACCGAAGCTGCTAAAGTTTTGATTCACCACTTCATGTTATTCTCTGATGAGCGTATTACATTAGAAGCTGATGAAATCGCACAGACTGAGACATACGATGAGGAATCATTACATATGCGTCAATTGTTGAAAACCAAATTGGTAGACATGGACTTGTCCGTAAGGGCATTGAACTGTCTTAAAGCTGCTGAAGTTGATACTTTGGGAGATTTGGTTTCTTTCAACAAAAATGATTTGATGAAGTTCAGAAACTTTGGTAAAAAATCATTGACCGAATTGGAAGAGTTGGTAATCAACAAAGGACTTCAGTTTGGAATGGATCTATCAAAATATAAATTGGACAAAGATTAAGTAATCATATTTTGCTCCTCGTGATTTTACGGGTTTGGAAGCAAGATGATAAAACAAAAACATGAGACACGGAAAAAAATTCAATCACTTAGGTAGAACAGCGGCCCATAGAAAGGCAATGTTGGCCAATATGGCCTGTTCCCTAATAGAACATAAAAGAATCAACACTACGGTTGCCAAGGCAAAAGCATTAAAGCAGTTTGTAGAGCCGTTGATTACCAAGTCTAAAGCAGAGAACAATCAGACTACCGAAAAAGGTACTCACAACAGAAGGATTGTTTTTAGCAACCTAAGAAGTAAGCATGCCGTTACGGAATTGTTCGGAACTGTAGCTGAAAAAGTTGGGGATAGACCCGGAGGATATACAAGAATCATCAAGTTGGGTAACCGTCTTGGAGATAACGCTGATATGGCGATGATAGAGTTGGTTGATTTTAACGAACTTTACAACGCTGGCAAACCTGCCAAGAAAACCACCAGAAGAAGCAGAAGAGGTGGAGGTAAAAAAGTAGAAGCAGCTGCTCCAGTTGCTGAAACAAAAACAGCAGATGATTCAGAAGAATAACAAGATGTTATTAACTATTAGATAATTGTAAAAAGGATAAGTGAAAACTTATCCTTTTTTTATGTTTTTTTGTCAAACTCGAAATTAAAAATCACAATGAAGTATCACTCAAAGAAAAAAGCACTGGTATTACTGGCAGATGGTACTGTTTTCTATGGCAAGGCTATCGGGAATAAGGAGGGAACAGCTGTTGGGGAAGTATGTTTCAATACAGGAATGACCGGGTATCAAGAAATTTTTACGGATCCATCTTACTTTGGACAATTAATGGTAACCACAAATGCCCATATTGGTAACTATGGGACCAATTCGGAAGAAGTAGAATCGGATTCCATTAAAATTGCCGGACTTATCGTAAAAAACTTTAGCTATGACTATTCTCGGCCAAGTGCAGATATGAGTCTATTGGATTTTTTGGACAAGAACGATCTTTTTGCTATTTCGGATGTTGATACAAGGGCTTTGGTGAGCTATATTAGGGATAATGGTGCTATGAACGCTCTGATTTCCACACGAGTGGATGAATTGGATGAATTAAAGAAAGAATTGGCAAAGGTACCAAGTATGGTAGGTCTGGAACTTTCCTCCAAGGTTTCTACAAAAGAGCCGTATTATTTTGGGGAAGAAAATGCAACCTATAAGATTTCTGCTTTGGATATTGGAATTAAAAAGAATATCCTTAGGAATCTTGCTAAAAGAGGGGCTTACATAAAAGTATTCCCATACAACACACCATTTACAGAATTGGAAAAATGGAACCCTGATGGATACTTCATTTCCAATGGCCCAGGAGATCCGGAACCATTGACCGAAGCTATCGAAACTACCAAGGGAATGATAGATTCCAACAAACCTTTGTTTGGAATATGTCTTGGGCATCAAGTATTGGCATTGGCAAATGGAGTTTCAACCTATAAAATGCATAACGGACATAGAGGGATAAACCATCCAATTCTTAATTTGGTGACAGGGAAGGGAGAGATTACCTCTCAAAACCATGGTTTTGCTGTAAATAGGGAAGAAACAGAGTCCAATAAAGATTTGGAGATTACGCATCTGCATTTGAATGATAATACCGTGGCAGGAATAAAAATGAAGGGCAAAGATGTATTTTCCGTTCAATATCACCCTGAAGCCAGTCCCGGACCACATGATGCAGATTATTTATTCGACCAGTTTTTTGAAGCAATCAAGACAAGTCGCAACTAAAACGTTATAGTTTATTTTTAGGTTATTATAAGGGTTTTATGAGCATTATCATAAAGCTTAGAAGGCCACCTTTTGTATATTTGTTAAATTAATTTCAATCATAAATTTTAAGTTCAAAATGAGCATTATTATCAACATTCATGCAAGACAGATATTAGATTCAAGAGGTAACCCTACGGTAGAGGTAGATGTAATTACCGAAAACGGAGTTTTGGGAAGAGCCGCGGTACCTTCAGGTGCTTCTACAGGAGAGCATGAAGCTGTTGAGCTACGGGACGGTGGAGATTCTTTTATGGGAAAGGGTGTTGGCCAAGCAGTGAACAATGTTAATACAACTATTGCCGAGGAATTGGTGGGGACATCGGTTTTTGAGCAAAATCATATTGATGAAACCATGATTGCTTTGGATGGAACTCCAAATAAATCAAAATTGGGTGCGAATGCCATTTTAGGGGTTTCCCTTGCAGCTGCAAAAGCCGCCGCAAATGAATTGGGCATGCCTTTATACAGATATGTTGGCGGTGTAAGCGCAAATACATTACCAGTACCCATGATGAACATTATCAATGGAGGTTCCCATTCAGATGCTCCAATTGCCTTTCAAGAATTTATGGTAATGCCGGTTAAGGCAAAGGACTTTAGCCATTCCATGCAAATGGGAACAGAAATCTTCCATAACCTTAAAAAAGTACTTCATGATAGGGGATTGAGCACTGCTGTAGGAGATGAAGGTGGATTTGCACCAACTTTGGAAGGCGGAACCGAAGATGCTTTGGATACCATTGCAAAGGCAGTAGCAAAAGCAGGATATAAATTAGGTGATGATGTAATGATTGCTTTGGATTGTGCCTCAGCAGAATTTTATGTTGATGGAAAATACGACTACACTAAGTTTGAAGGTGATAAAGGGGTTGTGAGAACTTCTGAAGAACAAGCACAATACTTGGCAGACCTTTGTGGAAAATACCCTATTATTTCTATTGAAGATGGAATGGATGAAAATGATTGGGATGGCTGGAAAATGCTGACAGATAAAGTTGGAGATAAAGTACAGTTGGTAGGCGATGATTTGTTCGTGACCAATGTAGAAAGACTTTCTAGAGGAATTGAAAACGGTATTGCCAATTCAATCCTTATTAAGGTAAACCAAATTGGAACATTGACAGAGACCATTGCAGCTGTAAACATGGCAAAAAATGCGGGATACACTTCAGTAATGTCTCACCGTTCCGGGGAAACAGAAGATAATACTATCGCAGATTTGGCCGTGGCATTGAATACAGGGCAGATTAAAACAGGTTCTGCATCAAGAAGTGATAGAATGGCCAAGTACAATCAATTGTTGCGTATTGAGGAGGAATTGGGAAGTACCGCATACTATCCCCAAGAAAAGGCATTCAAAATAAAGTAATAGATAATGATTTTTTAGCATAATAAAAGCCTTTCTAAATTGAGAAAGGCTTTTTTTTGTTTCAGTAAGAAAGATTAACTTAAGAAATTAAACCGAGCAAGATTAACTAGCAAAACTTACCTAATGAACAATTTTCTTTTTGTTGCCGCAGAAAATGATGCCTTGGCTAATTGTAAAGCTGGAGGAATGGGTGATGTGGTCAGAGATGTTCCCAGGCAAATTTCTCAGCGTGGTGATAAAGTTCACGTAATAGTTCCCTCATATAGTAGGCTTCACCAAGAAGGTCTATTTAAAACGAATTTGAATTTTTCACTTCGAGGTTTGACCTATACCGCGGAACTTTATGAAGTAAAACCAAAGAGAGAATATCCCAATATTGTTCATTATGTGCTACATCATCCAGAAATTGAGGCAGGGGACATTGCCCATATATACCATAATGATCCTGAAGAACCCTTTTACACAGATGCCATAAAGTACTTCATTTTTTGTACCGGAGTTGCCGAAGCTATAAAAAAAGGAGCTTTTGGAAAATTGGATATTATTCACTTGCACGACTGGCATTCCAGTTTGCTTCTTTTTTTACGGGAATACCACGGTGATTATAAAAACTTAAAGAAGATTCGAACGGTATACAGTATCCATAACTTGGCCATTCAAGGTATCCGTCCGTTTGATGATAATTATTCATCAGTAAGGAATTGGTTTCCCCATATAGAAATGGACTATATGGCCCTAATGGATTATCGATATCAGGATTGTATCAACTTAATGGCCGTTGGAATTCGTTTTGCCGATGCTGTACATACCGTTTCCCCATCATATAAGGAAGACATTTTGTTGCCAAGCTCTCCCCCAGAGTTTATTGGAGGGGAAGGATTGGAAAAAGATTTGCTTAAAGCCGATGAAGAAGGGAGGCTCTTTGGAATTTTAAACGGTTGCAATTACAAAAACATTAATGCGGAGGAAAGTGGATTTATCTATCGGAATACGGTAAAAGCTCTTTTTAGGTGGCTTCAAGAAGAATCAAAAAAATATAAAGCTGATTTCTTGGCCCATACCGGTGAAAAGATAATGGAATATGTAGATGTGCGCCCTAAATTCATAGTATCAAGCATAGCAAGATTGACCGAACAAAAGTTCTATTTTTTTAGACGCTCACCTGAAGCATTCGTAGAAATTTTGAAGAAACTGAAAAAGGTTGACGGTATTTTTATGCTTTTGGGTACAGGGGCTCCAGAATATGAAGAGCTTTTTAGAAAATTGAGTTACGAACACAAAAATTTCATTTTTACCAATGGCCAATCTGAAAGCCTAATAGATTCCATTTACTTGGAATCCGACCTATATTTTATGCCCAGTCTTTTTGAACCCTGCGGAATAAGCCAAATGTTGGCCATGCGTAATGGGAATCCTTGTTTGGTACATTATACTGGAGGATTAAAAGATACCGTTTCCCATATGAAGACAGGCTTCTGTTTCGATGGGGACACCTATGATGAGAAAATTAAGAGTATGCTTGATGGGTTCGATTTGGCCTTGGATATTTATAAAAACGATAAAACGACCTGGAAGAAAATCCAAGCCGCAGCCAAAAAAAAGCGATTTACTTGGAAAAAATCGGTGGACAACTACTATAAAGTGCTCTACAATTTTAAAGCTTCCTGATACTGTTTTATACTTAACAATTAATTATGTTTTTGCACAACTATAAATGTGCCCAGGAGATTGTTAATTGCTCCACTTTTTCGTAATTTTGCACCCTCTATTTTGTTAATCTTTTAAACCATACAATGTCTGATAAAGCAATACTTGAATATGAAGGTGAAAAATATGAATTCCCTGTTATTAAAGGAACAGAGGATGAACTTGCTATAGATATAAAAGCACTTAGGGCATCTAGTGGAATGGTTACCATTGACCCTGGGTATAAAAACACCGGTTCATGTGAGAGTGCTATCACTTTTTTGGATGGAGAAAAAGGAATATTAAGGTATAGAGGGTATTCTATTGAAGATTTAGCCGAGAAAGCTGATTTTCTAGAGGTGGCGTATCTTTTAATTTTTGGAGAATTACCAAATAAGGAGCAACTTGATACTTTTCATAATGATATCAAAGAAGAATCCCAGGTAGATGAAGAGATGAAAAAGATTTTGGATGGTTTTCCAAAGTCAGCACATCCCATGGGAGTGCTATCCTCTTTAACCAGTGCATTGGTAGCTTTTAATCCAACATCGGTAGACGTTTCTTCTGAAAGTGCAATGTACAGTTCTATAGTGCGCATCCTGGCCAAGTTTCCTGTTTTAGTAGCTTGGGCACAGCGAAAAAAGAAAGGATTACCATTGGATTATGGCGATGATACTCTTGGGTATGTGGAAAACATCCATAAGATGATGTTCAAAAAGCCAAACCAAGAGTATAAAAAAGACCCAATAGTGATTGACGCATTGGATAAACTATTGATTTTACATGCCGATCACGAACAGAATTGTTCCACATCAACAGTACGTATTGTGGGATCATCACATGCTGGTTTGTACGCATCTTTATCAGCTGGAATTTCAGCTTTATGGGGCCCTCTTCATGGAGGCGCCAACCAAGCTGTTTTAGAAATGTTAGAAGCCATTCAAGCAGATGGAGGCGATACAAAAAAATATATGGCTAAGGCCAAGGACAAAAATGACCCATTTAGGCTAATGGGCTTTGGGCATAGAGTTTATAAGAATTTTGATCCAAGAGCAAAGATTATCAAGAAATCTGCTGATGAAGTTTTGGGTAGCTTAGGAATTGAAGATCCAATCTTGGATATTGCAAAAGGCCTTGAAAAAGAAGCCTTGGAAGATGATTACTTTGTAAAAAGAAAGCTATATCCAAATGTAGATTTTTACTCAGGTATTATCTACCGTGCTTTGGGTATCCCTACGGAAATGTTTACGGTAATGTTTGCTTTAGGAAGGTTACCCGGTTGGATTGCACAATGGAGGGAAATGAGGTTAAAAGGAGAACCGATTGGAAGACCAAGACAGGTGTATGTAGGAGAAAATCTTAGATCTTTCGTTAACGTTGAGAAAAGATAGGGAAAGATCCCCAAACCATATTAGAAAGGCGATTTTTTTAGAATCGTCTTTTTTTTGCTAAAACTTTTCGGGGTTACCTTTTAAATTCACATTTAAGGATTTATCCATTGTATAGCATAGTTCCATTGCTTTAATATGGTAATATTGTTTTATTTCTGAAGTATTTTCCTTTTGAATCAAGCCTTTACTTTTTTCATATTCACTGTGCAGGAACTCGTGGGCATCAATGGTATTTAAATTTTGGATAGTGGAGTCCAATGAACGTTGGTATTTTTCCAAACTTAAATTCAGTTCCTCAAAAATTCCTTGATATTCATCAGTATAATCTTCCAATTTTGGATTCGAACGGGCTAAAAAATCAGCATCATTTATACAGTCTACATATTTTTTGGAATAATCCAGTCCATCACTTTTTTTTGAGTTTAACGACTTGGAAAAAGACAGCATATTAGGGAAAAGATTCTCAACGGTAAAACCCAAAACAATTAAAACGATCAAACTGAAAAGGAAAGTGTTTTTTTTCATCTTTACGTTTTTTCTTATTTTAAATGTAGTAATTAATTTATATAATTTCACACTTAAATATTGAATTTTTTTATAACTATATTGATTTTAAACATTTGAAAATCAAACAATTAAAAATGTAATAGTAAAATCCATAAAGGATGGTAAAATGCCTTAATAAAACTGATATTTTTTCTATTTAACTAAATGGAAAATCGTTGGCAAAGCATTAGATTTGCCATACAATTTTTGAGGATTTCCTCCAGTTCAAGGTATTTTATTGCCCCTTACCAATGAAGTAATCATATATGATGCAATTGCATATTTTAAATGAAACAGACCCTCTCAAAGCGGTCATTTTAGGTACAGCCAAAAGTTGTGGGCCAGTACCAAAACCTGAAGAAGCTTATGACCCTAAATCTTTGGAGCATATTCTAGCGGGCACATATCCTAAGGAAGAAGATATGGTAAACGAAATGGAAGCGTTTGCAAGAGTGTTCCAAAAGTATGGAGTTGAAGTATTTAGGCCTTCAATTTTGGAGAATTGTAATCAGATTTTCTCTAGGGACATTGCATTTGTCATTGAGGATAAATTATTTCACTCCAATATATTGCCCGATCGTGAAAAGGAATTTGATGCCATTCAACATATTTTGGATAAAATGGACCCAACTAAGATTGTCCGCCCTCCCGAAGAAGTGCATATAGAAGGAGGTGATGTCATGCCATGGAACGAATACATTTTTATTGGCACCTACACGGGTAAAGACTATCCCGATTTAATAACAGCTAGGACCAACAAGGAGGCGGTGGAATACATAAAGGCACAATTTCCGCATAAAAAAGTAAAATCCTTTGAACTCCGAAAATCAAATACAATTGCAAAAGATAATGCCTTGCACCTTGATTGTTGTTTTCAGCCGGTAGGGAGGAATAAGGCAATTTTGCATAAAAATGGATTTTTAATTGAGGAAGAATACCAATGGCTCGTTGATTATTTTGGGAAGGACAACATATTTGAAATTACAAAAGATGAGATGTATCAGATGTTCAGCAATGTATTTTCCATTTCCCCAGAAGTTGTTGTTTCAGAAAAAAACTTTACTCGTTTAAACAATTGGCTACGTGAAAATGGCTTTGTGGTAGAGGAAGTTCCGTATGCGGAGATTGCCAAACAAGAAGGTCTTCTACGCTGTAGTACTTTACCGTTAATTAGAGCATAAAAAATCGTTTCAATGCAAGTTACCAACACAATTTTAATGATTAGGCCTGTCAATTTCAGAATGAATGAGCAGACGGCAGTGAACAATTACTTTCAAGAGGAGTTGAACATAAAGAATGATGAAGTCAATGGTAAGGCCCAGAAAGAGTTTGATGATTTCGTGGCCAAGCTAAGAGACCATGGTGTGAATGTTATTGTGGTGGACGATAAAAAGGAAACGGATACCCCAGATTCCATCTTCCCTAATAATTGGATATCATTCCATGATAGCGGAACCGTATGTGTGTATCCCATGTTTGCCGAGAACCGAAGAAAGGAGCGGAGGGAGGATATTTTTGATACATTGGAAGAACATGGTTTTCGCGTAGATACTATTGTGGATTATACCGGTGCTGAGGAAGAAGGTATTTTTTTGGAAGGAACCGGTAGTATTTTAAAGGACAGGGTTAACCAGAAAGCATACTGCGCACTATCCGAACGTGCCCACGAAGAGCTTTTTATTGAGTTTTGTGAAGATTTTGATTGTTTTCCGGTACTATTTACTGCTAACCAGACCGTGGACGGGAAACGCTTGCCCATTTACCACACCAATGTAATGATGGCCATGGCCGAAACGTTTGCAGTAATCTGTTCCAGTACAATTGATGATAAAAAAGAGCGTAAAAATGTGCTTGAACATCTTAAAAAAGACGGTAGGGAAATTATTACCATTTCAGAAGAGCAGATGTATCAGTTTGCTGGTAATATGCTTCAAGTTATAGGTGCCAATGACCAACGTTTTATGGTAATGAGCTCAGCGGCATTTAAAAGCCTGAATCAAACCCAAATTGATGCTATTGAAAAGCACTGCCAAATTATTCACAGTCCTTTGGATACGATTGAAACTTGTGGCGGAGGTAGTGCCCGTTGCATGATGGCAGAGGTTTTTTTACCCAAGAATTAGGTTGTTTTCCCTAACTTGAATCAGGGTCTCACTTTTTGAAATTCCACAAAAAAATAGCTCCCATTGCAACCATAAAAAATGCAAAAGGGAGAGAGGTGATAATCAATAGTTTTTGCACCGCTTCGAGCACATTTATTTCTGGCTTTGCGTTACCCAATAAAATGATGGCCAATGTAGCCAACAGAATAAGAATTGACCATACTAACCGATGTTTTTTTTGTGGTTTAGGGTTCCCGTTATCTGTGAACATACTCAACACAAAAACCGCTGAATCTACTGAGGTGACCAAAAAACTTACCAATAACAGAATGGTGATACTATTTAATACTGAAGGTATGGGATAGTGTTCAAAAAACACAAAGATGGAGGAAAACACATTTCCAAATTCGTTGTTATAGCTACCCCAACTTTCGATGACCTCAAATGCGGAAGTACCAAACACAGAAAACCAAAAAAAAGTACCCAACGAAGGTAAAATCAATACACCCAATAGCATTTGTCGCAATGTTCGCCCTCTTGAGATACGGGCAATAAAAATCCCTGTGAAAGGCGCCCATGCGAGCCAAAAAGCCCAATAATAAAAGGTCCAATCCGTTAGAAAATCAATACCGGGATTATAGCTGCCTATAGCAAGACTCATGGGAATAAAGTCAATGATATAGTGTAGGGATGCCTTTCCGAAGGAAAGAAGAATTTCACCCATATTACTGGTTATAAAAACAAAACCCAGTAAAACCAGGGTCACCAGAATATTGAATTTTGAAATCTGTTTTATACCCTTGTCCACACCCAACCAAACTGAAATAAAGGCAATGACAGAGATAAGAATTGCCAGAAGTAGGGTGACGGAGACTCCTAAATCTACTTGAAACACATGATTAAGCCCGCCTGTAATTTGGGCCGTACCCAAACCCACAGCTGCGATAAGTCCAAAAACAGTAGTGATGATAGCCAAAATGTCTATGGTATTGGCTCGTTTCTTTCCCTTGAACTTTTCTGGAATGGAACTGCTTACCAATACTTTTTTGTGTTTTACAAATAATGCATGACCTATAACCAAAGCAAATAGTCCATAAAAGGCCCATGCCGTAAAACCCCATTGGTAAAAAGTAAATTCCAACGCCAAAATTTCATTGGAACTGTTGGAAGGAAATGGAGGATTTTGCTGCATAAAAACAGGTTCCTGTACCGCGCGTAGCAAAATACCGGCTCCCATTCCCGTACTATAGAGCATGCTGGCCCATGCCCAAGAAGAATGTTCAGGTTTTTCTTCTGGCCCACCCAATTTGAGTTTACCCCATGGTGAAAAGGCAATACCCAATAGTAAAAGCACACAACCCAGACCTAAATAGAGGTAGAAATATCCAAAATAAGTTCGTACCCAAAGCGATAGCTCTTCTATACTGCGGTAACTCGCTTCCGTAAAAAAGAAAACCAATACTGAAAAAAGCAGTAGGGTTCCCGTGGAGATTGATAGTAGTTTATTATGTTTTAGGAAATTAAAGATGGCTTTTAGTTTTAAAACTCTTTGTCATTTCGAAGGTACTGAGAAATCTTAATTTATGTCATTTCGAGCGCAATCGAGAAATCCATGAGTTGTTTTGATTTCTCAATCAATGCTTTGCATTTCATTTCGAAATGAAAAGTTGGTTGTTGAAAAGTGACAATAATCACTCCCCTTCAACTACAAACTCGCGTATGGCTTTGTTGGGTTCCATAATGGTATAGCCTTTCCAAAACTCTGGATTATAAGAAGATAGATAGGTGGCTTTTACGGTTTCATCTTCTTCCAAAGCTTCAAAATTGGTTTTGGGCACCGCATTTGAATCAAAAACTACAAATTCAAATTTTTCGGTATTGTAGTTAATGATATCCAAGGCAAGGGACAATTCATTTTGTTTTCTTCGACCCTTTACATATTTGTTCTTTTCAATCACTTTTAAAGGTCTGTCCACACCCATTTTTCGGCCAAAAGTGAGGTTCATGAATTTAAGATCGTACGTGTTTTTTCCATGCTTGGAAAAAACGGTACTACCCGTATATTTCTGTTCACGATAGCTAAAACCAAGCAGTTTAATGCTACGTAGCGGTTTTACATTTTCATAATCCATCCGTATAATGGCAAAATCCTCAATATTTATAAAAAGTTGTCCTTTAAAATCAGCTCCGCCTTTTGGCACAAACCCTATGACGTATACGCCTTGATTTTCAAGCTCGGAATACCCCAACAGTTCATATTCATACCGATTCAGCTTTTTGGCTACATCCAATTTGGACTTTTTTCCAAAAAATTGGGAATGGATTTCTTTCAACACATATTTGCGGTTGCTTAGAAAATCATTTTTCTTCGGTTTGTCAAATTCCTCTTCCAACGCCTCGGCATCTTCCTCAGCGTCAAAAATGGAATCCAATTGTACCTTTTCCCCAAAAATGCCCGATTTTATCTTTAGATAAGAATCTGGTTTTACATTGGCCTTAAATATAGCCTCCATTTTATCGGAAAGCGCCTCCATGGAACCTTCGTTGCTTTTATCATACAATTCCGCCGCTTTTATGATTTCCAATTTGTTTTCCTCGCCATTTTTGTAATAATCTCCTAAGGTTTCTGTATAGTAGGATGCGCTTTTGGGAAGGATGGTAATAATACTATCAATCAACTTTTTGTTCAATTCTTCAATCGTAGATTTCTTAAATTCTATGTCCAACCGCTGCATGGTATTGAAACTGGATTGTCTTAAAAAAAATCGTTGTTTTAAGGGTTCTTTGTTATAATTATAAGGAAGTCGCTCTTCAACACGCTCCATGATTTCGTCCACACTTAGTTCTTTATCAAAAAGGCAGACTCCACTTAGCTCGATTGCCTTTGGATTTATAGGAATAATACTGTCTTGCAATTGTTGCAGCGTAAAACCTCTTTTTTCATAACCCATTGAGGTTATATAAATGGAATCCAAACTAACAGCTCCCTCATCTATAACAAAACTAAAACGTCCTTCCTCATTGGTAATAACCCCTTGGTGTTCCCCATATTGAATTGTTGCATAGGGAATGCCTTTTTGCGTTTTGGCATCCACTAATTTGGAGCTAACGGTTTGTGCGGTCAGGGAATGACATAGTACCAAAAAGAGGCAGAAAGTAAGTAAAGGCTTTAGTAAAGACATGGATTTATTTTTATACTATTCTCTTTTACAAAGACAACATAAATGGTAAAAAGGTTGCTTTTGAATAGACGAATGTTAAATGGATTTGTAACAAGGATTGTTCCATAGGTGGGTTTTTTACAGATTCTAGTGTATATGGGTTATAAATCTTCAATAGAAGTTGGCGCATTGTCCGCTTTATAATCCAGTAACTTTCTAAAGAACTTTTGTATGGCTTTAGTGTCTGATTTTACCTTAATATAGTAGTTGTCCAGGTAAATGGAATACACTGCAAAATCTCCTTTATAAATTGTGAGTTTGTAATAGGGTATAATCAATCCATAAGTTTCCAGCAAAGACCTAAACCGAACTATGATACCTTTTGGACGCATCTCAATATTACATGTATTGAGGTTATTGTCCAAAATGAGTAGGTTTTGGATTTCCAAACTAGTTTCCGTAATAAACAACTTTGGGGAGCCAATTCCACCTAGTGCAAAACGTTCTTTTAATGTAAAAGGCTTGCCTACGGCTTCATCAATTTTTTTGGTGACTTTTTTGTCTGAATAAGAAACATTGAGTAGCATTTTCAAAATTAGCCAAAATGATCTCATGAATTTGCACAAGGCGTATTAAACTAGTCATAAAGCCTAAAAAATATGTAGTTTTGCACCCTTAAATGCAGTTTATTAATGAATATTGAACAGGTACTTACAACTACAGTCAAAGCAGCTGTTTCCTCAATTTTTAATGCAGAACTACCTTCGGTAGAATTTCAGCCAACTCGCAAAGATTTTGAAGGCGATGTTACCGTGGTGGTGTTTCCCATGCTACGAGTGGTAAAAGGGAATCCTATGGAAATTGGAACAAAGATTGGCGAGTATTTGCAAGAAAATGTGGATGAAGTTTCAAAGTTCAATGTAGTCAAGGGCTTTTTGAATGTAGTTATTGAAGATAGTTTTTATCTGAATTTTTTCAATTCTATGTATAATGAAGCAGACTTTGGATATGTAAAAACACCTTCCAAAGATGCCGTGATGGTAGAGTATTCCTCTCCAAATACTAATAAACCGTTGCATTTAGGGCATATTCGAAACAATCTTTTAGGGTACTCTGTTGCTGAAATCCTTAAGGCTGCAGGGAAAAAAGTATACAAGACACAGATTATCAACGACCGCGGTATTCATATCTGCAAAAGTATGTTGGCCTGGAAGAAGTTTGGAAATGGAGAGACCCCGGAGTCTTCTGGTCTGAAAGGAGATCATTTGGTGGGAAAATATTATGTGAGATATAATACCGAGTATGAAAATGAACGTATTCGACTAATTGATTTAGCCGAAAAAGCATACGAAGAATTTAAAAACCCAAAACCTTCCCCAGAAATTGCTCCTTTCAAAACTATTGTTGAGTCTAGCACAAGTGTTAAATTCAATAAGAATATTTTTTGGGCGCTCGGAGGTTTGGCACTTGCAAGCTATTTGTACAAAAAGGGAAGAAAGGATGATGATTCAAATCTTAGAATACTTGGCGATTTGACCTCATTGGCGACTGGAGTTTTGGCACTGAAATCAGTAGATTTCAAAAAAGACTATGAGTTAGAATATCAAAAAATTGAAAAATCTTTTCTATCGAATCCAAAGAGAATTGAAAAGTACGAAAAAAAGGGAAAGAGAGAGTTTATTAAAGATTATGTTGAGGAAAACAAGGGGTATACACCAATTTTAAATGAAGCCCAAGAAATGCTTCGCAAATGGGAGGATGGAGATTCTGAAACTGTTGCACTTTGGAAAAAAATGAACGGTTGGGTATATGAGGGATTTGATACTACCTACAAAAATTTGGGTGTCGATTTTGATACGTTGTACTATGAAAGCGTTACCTATCTTTTAGGAAGGGATGTTGTACAAGAAGGACTTGAAAAAGGGATTTTCTTTAAAAAGGACGATGGTAGTGTCTGGATAGATTTGACAGATGAGGGATTGGATGAAAAAATTGTACTCCGCTCAGATGGTACTGCCGTTTATATGACCCAAGATATAGGAACTGCCATTCAGCGGGTAACGGATTTTCCAGACATTAATGGAATGGTATATACGGTTGGGAATGAACAAGACTATCATTTTAAGGTCTTGTTTTTGATTCTCAAAAAGCTGGGATATGGTTGGGCGGAACAATTGTATCATTTGAGTTATGGTATGGTGGACCTGCCAAGCGGTAAAATGAAGAGTAGGGAGGGTACCGTTGTTGATGCAGATGATTTGATTGATAATATGACCCAAACTGCAGAAAAGATTTCTGAAGAACTTGGTAAGTTGGATGGATATTCGGATGAAGAAAAACAAGGCCTTTATAGAACCATTGGTTTAGGCGCGCTTAAATACTATATTCTAAAAGTAGATCCTAAAAAACGAATCTTGTTCAACCCAGAAGAATCTGTCGATTTTCAAGGGAATACAGGGCCTTTCATTCAATACACTTATGCACGGATTCAGTCCATTCTACGAAAAGCAGAAGGCGTGCAATCCAGCGCAATTGAGACCTCGTTAAAACTGCATCAAAAGGAAAAGGAATTGCTCAAACAGCTTCAGCTTTTCCCGGAAACCGTTCAATTGGCTGCAGAAAATTACAGCCCAGCGCTGATAGCTAATTACACGTATGATTTGGTCAAAGAATTTAACTCTTTCTACCAACAAGTTCCTATTTTGCCTGAAACTGAAGCACTGAAAAAACAGTTTAGAGTACAATTGTCCAGAAAAGTTGGAGAGGTAATTCAATCAGCATTCTTATTGTTGGGCATCAATGTACCTGAACGAATGTAATGGAGGAATTTGGAGGCTTGTCCGAGACAGAGAGACAGATTGCTGCGCTTGTTTTGGCAGTTGGTCTGCTTTATGTGTTTGCGAGGGTAGGCTATGTGTATTTTTTTGGTGAAAGGTTTACGTTTTACAATGTTTTTCATCCAGTTAAGAGAATTACGGCCAAGGAACGACAATTTATAAGTGAGTTTCTTATTCCTTTTCAACACTTTAATGCTGAACAGAAACGAACTTTTTTAAAGCGATTCGCTTGGTTCAAATCCAAAAAAGCTTTTGTTTTTTATAATGGAATAACCAATACTGAAAAAATAAAGGCCTATGTTTCTGCTTCCGCTGCTCTGTTGACCATGGGAATGCGGGATTTTAGGTATGAAAAATCAATTTCAAGAATCATCATTTATCCCAATACATATTACTCACGCATTCGGAAAAACCATCATATTGGAGAATTTAATCCGAACTTAAAGATATTGGTGTTTTCGGCTGAGGACCTTGAAAAAGGATTTAAAATTCCAAATGATAACCGAAATCTGGGTATCCATGAGGTGGCTCATGCGTTGATGTTTGAAATGAGAAATAAATCCAGTTGGGAAGCAAGAAGGTTTAAAGTGGGTTTGGCACAAATAAAAAGAATCTATGACCAAAAGGATTTCCAGAAAAAGTTGGAGGAATCAACGTATTTTAGGACATATGCCAAGTCTAATTTCTATGAGTTTTTCGCGGTTATTATGGAAAATTTTATAGAGAGTTCATCCGAGTTTTCGAATAAATTCCCTGATTTGTACGACATCCTCAGAAGAATGTTGAATTTTGACCTCAATAAACCGTTGTGGAGGCTTAAAAATTTACCCTAAACTTATATTAAAGGTAATAGAGTTTTCAATCCATACTTAAAGTTTTAGGGATTCATGTTCCTGAGAAGTTGTAAAAAAAGGCCATGTTCGCAAACATGGCCTTTCTTAACAACCAACTAAAAATCTATGAATCGGAATTGGCCGTAACCGCTAGGTTGTAAACAACCAGTCCAAATCCAATTTTGTTAATAGCATCACCAATGTTATAAACTACATCCAATGATAGACCACCAAAAATACCGTCATACCAGCCTGGTGTTCCTGCCATATATCCGATAGGATAGATTGCCCAACCTACCAATACAAACCAACATAGCGTTTTGTGTGCACTGAGAACAGCACCACCTGCTTCTTGAGCCAGTTTTTTGGCGCCACCAAACCATATTTCATAAACAATGGCAAAGTAAGCGATACCGGAAATAAGACCCCATATTTGGGCTTGGTCTCTATAAACTGCTTCTCCAAGATATCCGGTGACGAGCATAACTACAGATAGAATAATCAGTTTCCACATTAGAGATTTTTTTGCCCCTGCAACTTTAAGAATAAGGTAAAATTCAACGCACATCAAAGGAACCGTAAGAATCCAGTCCACATAACGGAAGAATGTAGGAGATTCTCCGTTCGCAGCCCAATAATCGCGCATGTACCAATAATGTACTGCGGCAATAAAAGTTATTAATCCTGACACTAGGATTGAGGTCTTCCATTTTCTATCAAAATTGTTCATTGATAAAAAGAAAAAGGCAGAAGCTGCCATCATGGCCATGCAACCTACAAAAAAGGTAAAGCCAACATAATCATTCGTAGCAATTTTAGCTACCATGGGTAAAGAAGTGAATAAACTTTCCATTTTATTTTGTGTTAATTAATTTTGTTTAATCAAATCTATTAAAAATTAAACAAAAAAATGATAAATTTGTTTATTATTTTTTGAGAATGATTAAACAAAAGGATTTAAATTTTGTCAAATTGAGAAATGTAATGATAGTGATGACCATTTTTGCTCTATGGTTTTCAGTATTCTTTAGTGAACAGATTGAGGGGTATATTTCTTATGCTTTAATTTTTAGTTTTGGTATTCTTCATGGATCAAATGATATTCAGTTAATCCATATAAATGCAATGCGAAGTGCTGGAAAAGTATCTAGGAAAAAGGTTTTTCTATTATATGTTTCTACAGTCTTGGCCATACTGCTGACATTTTCTTTTTTTCCTAGGGTGGCATTTATTTTCTTCATTATAATAAGTGGATTTCACTTTGGTGAACAGCATTGGAATAAATACTTAATAAAAAAAACTGTATGGAACAAGCTTTTGTACACACTGTATGGCTTGTTTATTTTGTTTATGATCTTTTATATAAAGTATGAACAAGCATCACAAGTCATAAACGATATTTCTGGATTTCAATTCCAAGAAGATGTATATCTAACAATAACAAGTGTTATTGGCATTGCCCTGATCATACAGCTAAGCTTTTATTTATATTTTGATTTTTTGAAAGTCAGTATTTTAGAAGAACTCTTTTTCCTAGGAATCTTTTTTATAATATTTAAGACTGCTTCATTGCTTTGGGGTTTTTGTGTGTATTTCATTGTATGGCATAGTATTCCATCATTAGTGGACCAAATGAATTATTTATACGGTATATCCAATAAGTGGACGTTGCTGCAATACCTGAAGTCTTCCTGGAAATATTGGTTGATATCGCTTATTGGGTTATTTGGACTATATTTTCTTTTAAAAGAGGACAATCAGTTTTTTGCTTCAATAATGCTCTATTTTTTAGCCGCGATCACTTTTCCCCATGTAATTGTAATGTCCAGATTAGAAAAATAATCAAAAACTAACCCTAAAACTCACATTTGGGGTAATACCTAAAGAAACATTCTCAACGGTTTCAATTTCATTGGTATCTGAAAGCCTGTAATAACGATTAAGCAAATTTTCACGATTTGTAAGGTTGAGCAATGAAATACCGGCATTTGCCTTAACCCTTCTGCCCATATCAAATCCGTATGAAGCCGAAGCATCCATCCTAACATATTCTGGCAATCGGCTGCTGTTTGGAGTTTCATAATTAATTCTTGCAGGAAAAAATGAAGTGTCCAATGGATTATCCGCTTCAGGTTTGGTAAAAGGTTTACCAGTACGATAATTTATTCCGAGACCCAACTTAAGGTCTTTGATGCTATAGGTGCTTGCAAAAGTTAAGGTATGCCTTACATCCAGATTATTTGGAAAAGAATTTGGGGTGATATTTGTAAAGTTATAATCGTTCTTATTGAAGGTATAACTAAACCATGTACTATAATTATCCCCTTTTTTGTTGATTAGAAACTCAATCCCCTTTACGTCATAGTTTCCTATTTCACCCCCAAATTGATTTTCGTTCTGAAAACCTTGGGTTCTTATACTGATGCCATCAACGTATTTATAAAAGCCTTCAAGGCCGATGTAAAGGGCATTTTTCGAGTAATTAAGGCCTAAGGATCCTTGTTTGCTTTTGGTGATGGGCAATTCATTTCCATCAGAAATAATCCACCTCCTTTTTTCAATACCTAAAAAATTCTGTTCCAGATCTATGACCTGATTGGTGGACTGACTTTTAAATTCACCTAAAATTTCAGCTCTCAGATATTTGGCTACTCTAAAATTTAGGTTCAACCTGGGCTCTATCAACAGTTCATTAAAGGTGGCCAGATTTTCAATATAATTTACCCGAACGCCTGCTCTTGCAATAAATTTATTTTCTTCAGCAGTATAGCCAATTTCAGTGTAGGGTGCATGAATTCTAATGACACCTGTAATATTGCTCAAGAAATTTGGTTGACTGATTTGGGTGAAGTTTTTAATACCCGTTTCAATAAATTGATAGCCATTGGTCCAGTCTAGATTTTCTGAAATGGTATAGTTGGTATCTATTTTGAGTGCATTTTCGGTGACTCTATTATTTTGAAATAGAGTTTGAACTTGGTTGCCAAACAAGCTTTGGGCGTCTAGGTTATATTTGGTGTAATAAATATTAAGGTTGGAAGAAAACTTGTCTGTCCAATTGCTTTGCAATCGAATTCCTCCAGAAATATTGGTCTGATCTAATAAACTGAGCGTGGTTTCATCAATATCCAGATTTGTTTCGGTGAATTCCAAATCATTGGCGATGGTAATAAAATTGAAACGTAGTTGATGTTTGTCATTGATATCGTACAATAATTTTCCTGAGAAATCATAAAAGAAGAAGGTCTCATCTCGCTGAAAGTTTTCATCAATGGTTTGGTTCTGTTGATTTTTAACTTCACTATCCTGAAAGGCCCTGTCCGTAAAATTATTATAGGTAGGCGTATTTAGAAAATCGGTTGTTGAACGGCGTGCAGAAAATTGAAATGCCATGTTATCTTTTATGGGAATTTGGCCATAGACATCGCCACTTATAAAATTGATGCCAGCTCCTCCTGTAAAGAAGCCATCAATATCGTTTTTCGTTTCCATACTAATAACACTACTAACGCCATCGCCATATTGTGTGGGCGTTCCGTTTTTGAAAACAGTCACTTTATCAGTTAAATAGGGGTTGAACGCCGAAATAAGGCCAAAAAAGTGTCCGGATTGATACATTTTTATGCCATTCCAAAGAATAAGATTTTGGTCGTTTGTTCCTCCGCGCACGTTTATGTCCGAGACAGTTTCATCGATGCTCTTGATGCCCGGCAACGCTTGGACTGTTTGCAAAACATCAGGTTCCACAAGCCCTGGGAGTATACCCAATTCATAAGTATTTAGGGTAATGCTGGCATCTGTTTGTTTAATGATTCCGGGAGCTAAAAACTCATACAAAACCACCTCTTCAAGCTGCTCATAATTTTGCGCCAAAAGAATCTTGGGGCAATCGTTTCGAGCAATCAAACTCTCTACAGGAACATATTTGGTAACATAGCCTAAAAAACGAATCCTTATCAATGCTTCCCTAGGAATATCGCGGAGTGAAAAAAGGCCTTCAGAATCTGTTACAAGAGCAATTTCACTTCCCACAACCTCCACGGATGCCGCTGAAACAGTATTTTCGGCAAAATTGTCAAGCACTTTTGCACAAATATCAACTAGAGTGCTTTTGACCAAGGTATAGTAACGTTCGTTGAGCTTTTCTATTTTTATCTGGGTCTGAGCGCGAATGGATTCTAGAATACCTTGTAACGAATTGGAAACAGGAGTTGAGATTTCAACCTTTTCCAAATCTTCATCAACATAAGAAAATTTGATATCAAATCTTTTTTCCAGTCCGGTGAGATAGGATTTTAGATCTGTTTGGATCTCTTGGGCATAACAGAGGTTGATGGATATAGGTAAAAGCAACCCAACCCAAACTAGTATAATAAAACTACGGAGTGTCCTCAGCATAGAAAAGCACGTTATCCTCACCTAATTTATAATTAATCTGTGAAGGAATGCTTATACTTTCTAACGCTAATTTTATGCTGTTGTTGTTAAATGTTCCTGTGAACAACTGTTCAGCATCTATATTTTTGGTTTTAACTTCAATGTTAAATTGTCTTTCAAATTCAGCCAATACATATTTTAAAGGGATACTTTGAAAGCTACTTTCATTGCTCATCCACGAAGGTTGGGCAATCGTAATATTGTCAAAATCTTGAATTTTACCATTTATGGCCACAAAAGATGTGCCCGCTGGCAATTTTCGTTCAATGTTATTGTAGGTTACACTTACGAGGCCCTCGTAGCAGGTTACCTCAAAGAAACCATTTCTGTTTTCCACGTTAAATTGGGTCCCCAATACAGCAACAGTGCCATTTTCAGTAGAAACAGTGAATTTTTTTCCTTTGGCCACTTTAAAAAATGCCTCACCTTCTAAGTTCACATTTCTTTTTTCTGACCATTTTTTCTCACTAAATGAGACTTTGGAATCCGCATTCAGTATAATTTCAGAATTATCAGGAAGCAAAACCTCAGAACGTTCGGCCAATTGTGTACTAAAGGATTCATTAAGACTATTTAGATAGAAATAAGAACCCGAGAGCAATACCGCAACAACAGCGGCAACCCGCAAGAATTGCTTAAATGGATTTAACGTAATAACCTTAGGCGTTTCTTCAGAACCTCTATTTTTAAAGGTGTTCCAAGCTTGGTCAACATCAAATTCAGGAGTTTTTAAAGTTCCTGAAACCTCCTTCAATTTCTGATAAGAAGCATAGCTTTCGGACTTTTTGAATTCCGTAAGCTCTTCCTCAGAAAGTTCTCCGTTAAGCCATTTGGCCAAGTAATTTTCTTGCATGATTTCTATGCTTTACACCATAATAACAATTAAGTACTATAAAACCCTACTTTTCAGTTTACAATTAACAATTTTACAGTTATCAGTTATCAGTTATCAGTTATCAGTTATCAGTTATCAGTTATCGGTTGTTGATTTTTTATTTTAATAGCTTTGCCTACTGCCTACTGCCTACTGCCTACTGCCTACTGCCTACTGCCTACTGCCTACTGCCTACTGCCTACTGCCTACTGTTTAAATGCCATCAATCTGCTCCCGCAATGTTTTTAAAGCCAAGTGCATGCGCTTTTCTATTGCTTTTACACTTACACCTTCCATTTCAGCAATTTCAGCATATTTCTTTCCATCAATCCTATTGAGCAAAAACGTAGTACGTTGATTTTCGGGCAAATCCTCCAATGCTTTGTCCAATTTTTGCTTGTATTCCTTTTCTTCCATTAGAAATTCTGGAGACTCGTTTGTATGCTCCAATGAAGAATCGGCATATTTTAAGCGTACCTTTTCTGCTTTTAGGACATTCAAGTATAAATTATTGGCAACAGTGTACAAATAAGACTTTGCCTTTTCGGGCATAACCTTTGCGCAATTCTCCCAAAGTTTTACAAAGGCTTCTTGTACGGCGTCATGCGCTTTCTCCTCATTACCAAACTTATAATATATATAATTGAATATCGTTTTGGAATTGGACTTAAATATTGAGCTGAAGACCTGCTCTTCGCAAACGTTGTTCATTTAAGTTGGTTTGTCAAAGCCCCAAAGATATTTTAAAAATTTTTAAGAAGAAGTAGGGTTTTTTTTTTGAAAGTTGTTTTAGAGTTGTGGAATAACTAAAAAATCCAAATCGCTATGAAAAATTTAATAACTAAACTGATTTACACTTGCCTGTTTTCAATGGCATTGATTTTTACCTCATGTCAGGAGGAGTATGAAGAAGTAGGAGGGGATGAACAGCAGGAAACCATTTCTGCGAATTCTTCTACTGCTGTATTGATTGAAAAAACATCTTCCAATGATGGTTCTTTTGATAATATCGTTGATGGCGCAAGCTGTTTTGCCGTTGAATTTCCATATACAGTTGAAGTAAATGGAATTGAAGTTACCATTGATTCTAGAGAAGATTTACACCAAATAGAAGAAATATTTGATGAGGTAGATATTGATGATGATATTTTGGATATCATTTTCCCTATTACTATTACGCTTGCCGACTTTACTGAAATCGTAATTGAAAACAAAGAGCAATTAAGAGAATTGGCTGCTGAATGTATAGAGGGTGGTGACGATGATGATATTGAATGCATCGATTTTGTATACCCCCTTACAATGTTCACCTTTAATGTGGACAACCAGGTTACGGGAGAAGTTGTGATTGGAAGCGATAAGGAACTTAGAAGGTTTTTTGCTGGATTGGAAGATAATGATCTTGTAAGTATTGATTTTCCAGTAACCTTAAAGAAGTACGATGGAACAGAGATAGTTGTTGATAGTAATGGCGAATTGGCCAATGCCCTTGAAGAGGCTAAAGATGAATGTGATGAAGATGATGACGATGATTACAATGATGATGATTTTACCAAAGAAAGATTAGATGCGTATTTGGTGGAATGTCCTTGGGAAGTTCGTGAGGTTTTACGAAGTGGTACGTATCAAACCGACCAGTATTTTGAAAATATGCTCAATTTCATGGAAGATGGAAGCGTGATGTTGGTTATGGACGGTGATATTGCTATTCCTGGAACATGGACTACTAGAGTTACTGACAATGGAGTACTGCTTACCTTGGATTTTGACAATCTAGTTGACTTCACTTTAGAATGGATAGTGTATGAGATTGATGAGTATAAAATAAAACTATACGCTGGAGACGGAGATAAAATTATCCTTAAGCAACGTTGTGAAAATAGTGGGAGTGAATGTCGTATTGATGACATAGCGACTATTCTGGAATATTGTAAATGGAGAATCGAAGAATCCAATGAAGACTTTGATTTTGATGGTACAATTGATTTTTCAAACAGAAATATCCATGCTTACCTTGATAATGGCGCTTTTGCTGACGAAGGCAACTGGGAACTTACCGATACAGGTTTTAGATTCAACTCCCTGATTGAACGATTGGAGTTCATTGTTGGAGACTGGACCATTGTGGCCTGTGGAGAAGGATGGGTGAAAATCCAAAATGCCAACGGAAGGTATCTTGTATTGCGCAAAGACTGCGATTTCCAAGTGCCTAATCTAGATACACTTAGAGAGATCTTAACAGAGTGTGAGTGGATTATCAAAAAAGTAAAAAACCAAGGTGAGGAAATCGATAGACTATTAGGGTTTGGATTTGAATTCATGCAAGGTGGTGTGGTTACCTTGAGTGATGGCGAAACAACATCTACCGGTTCTTGGGAAATAGGATTGAACGATGATGGAGTACTATCACTATTAATTACGATGGGAGATGAACCTGGTGTAAGCTTCGATTGGCCTTTAAGGGACCTTACCAACACTAGACTGAAGTTTGAAGTTGAAGAAGTTGATTATGAACTGATTTTACTACGGGTTTGTGATGACAACGCAGGTGATGGAGATGTTGCTGAAATTAGAAATATAATGATGGGTGGAGCATGGAACGTTGCCCAATATAAAGAAGGTGATGTGGATAAGACTACTGAGCTTAGCGGATTGGATTTCTATTTCAACGAAATGCACCGAGTACAAGTTGATGAAAACGATAATCCCATTATAGAAGGTTTATGGAGAGTTATTAGAAATGATGAAGGTAAATTGAAGTTTTACCTAAACTTTGACCATGATGGCATATTTGGTGAGTTGACGGATGATTGGTATTTCGAATCCCTTTCAACAGATGGTAACCGTCTTGAACTGGTTCATGAAGATGAAAATTCCACTGAAATACTGGTTTTTGAAAAACTACTATAAGAATTTCCCCAATATTTTTTTGAAAAGGACGGCTTTCCCCAAAGCCGTCCTTTTCTTTTTATTCTTAAATTTGTCCTTCTTCAAAAATGACGAAAGCACATGTTTGATAATTTAAGTGACAAGCTAGATAAAGCGTTACACGTTCTAAAAGGACATGGACAGATAACGGAAATTAATGTTGCGGAAACACTAAAAGAAGTGCGTAGGGCACTCTTGGATGCGGATGTTAACTTTAAAATAGCAAAAGAGTTTACCAACACGGTCAAAGAAAAAGCGTTAGGGCAAAACGTTCTTACCAATCTTCAACCAGGTCAGTTAATGGTCAAGATTGTAAAGGACGAATTGACCCAATTGATGGGCGGGGATGCTGAAGAAATTGACCTTTCGGGAAATCCATCCGTAATTTTGATGTCAGGTTTACAAGGCTCTGGTAAAACAACCTTTTCCGGTAAACTGGCCAATTATTTAAAAAACAAAAAGGCCAAAAAACCACTTTTGGTTGCCTGTGATGTATACCGTCCTGCGGCAATAGATCAATTGCACGTTGTAGGCGAACAAATTGGAGTGGAAGTATACTCGGATAGGGAAAACAATGACCCGGTTTCCATTGCAAAAGCTGGAGTTAAACATGCAAAAAGCTTAGGATGTAATATAGTTATCATTGATACAGCAGGTCGTTTGGCGGTTGATGAACAAATGATGACCGAAATTGAAAACATCCATAAGGCAATTACCCCACAAGAAACGCTGTTTGTAGTAGATTCCATGACTGGGCAAGATGCTGTGAACACGGCAAAAGCCTTTAATGATGTCCTTAATTTTGATGGAGTAATACTTACAAAATTGGATGGTGATACCCGTGGTGGTGCGGCTATATCAATCAAATCTGTTGTTGATAAGCCTATCAAATTTATTGGAACAGGGGAAAAAATGGAGGCCATAGATGTATTCTACCCTTCCAGAATGGCCGATAGAATTCTTGGAATGGGTGATGTGGTTTCTTTGGTGGAACGTGCCCAAGAACAATTTGATGAAGAGCAGGCACGTAAAATCCAAAAGAAAATAGCCAAAAACAGATTTGGGTTTGATGACTTCTTGAGTCAAATACAGCAGATCAAGAAGATGGGGAATATGAAGGACCTTATGGGAATGATTCCAGGTGCTGGAAAAGCATTGAAAGGGCTGGATATTGATGATGATGCCTTTAAACATATTGAAGCCATTATTCATTCCATGACTCCGGAGGAGCGTTCAACCCCTTCAAAATTAAATGCCAGTCGTAAAAAAAGAATTGCTTTAGGAAGCGGTCGTACCATTCAAGAGGTCAATCAACTGTTAAAACAATTTGAGCAAATGAGCAAGATGATGAAGATGATGCAAGGCGGTGGTGGCAAGAAAATGATGCAAATGATGCAGAACATGAGATAATTCTCTAAAACCTGATAAAAACCTTTGAATATATCCCTATAAACCAACCCAATGGAAATTCTTGACGGAAAAAAAATATCAAACCAAATTAAAGATGAGATTGCCGTAGAGGTAGCCCAAATAAAGGAACGAGGAGAAAAAGTTCCTCATTTGGCAGCTGTATTGGTAGGGAATGATGGCGCAAGCCTCACATATGTAGGGAGTAAAGTGCGTTCCTGTAGAAAGATTGGTTTTGACTCTACTTTGGTCCATTTACCAGAGGAAACCACGGAAGAAGAATTGCTAGCTCAAGTTGAGGCGCTAAACGCCAATAAGGATATAGATGGATATATTGTACAACTTCCATTGCCCAAACACATTGATGAACAAAAGGTTCTAATGGCAGTGCACCCCGATAAGGATGTGGATGGTTTTCACCCTACAAATTTTGGAAAAATGGCCTTGGATATGCAATCATTTATTCCGGCAACGCCATTTGGAATTATGGAATTGTTGCGGAGGTATAATGTTGAGACCGAGGGTAAACATACCGTTGTAATTGGACGAAGCCATATTGTGGGCAGACCTATTAGTATTCTTATGAGTCAAAAAGGAAAAGCGGCCAATTCTACCGTAACACTTACACATAGCCGTACTAAAGATATCAAAGAACTTACCTTACAGGCAGATATCATTGTTTCGGCGCTTGGGGTTCCCAACTTTTTAAAGGCAGATATGGTCAAAGACAATGTTGTGGTCATAGATGTAGGAATAACCAGAGTTCCCGACGATACAAGAGAAAGAGGATATTATATTACAGGTGATGTAGATTTTGAAAATGTGGGCAAAAAGGCTTCATTTATTACACCAGTTCCTGGTGGAGTAGGACCCATGACCATTGCAATGCTGTTGAAAAACACATTATTGGCAAGAGAACGGCATAGAATGAATAAATAAGCTGTTACTCTTCTAATTGTGTTTCCTCTTCTGGAGTTAGAATCTCTAAATCTTGGTCACCCTCGTCGTTGGTGCAACTAGTTACTGCCATTGTAGAAAATAGGACCGTAATCAATAAAAAAACAATTTTCATAATAAACAATTAAGGGGCAATATTGCTTGTTCATTTAGTTTTATAACGTTTTAGGTTTTTGATTCTTGTTATTTATGTTGATTATTCGATAAATTGCTATTTGTTTATTAGAGGTATTATGAATAAATCGATGAATAAGGTTTCTTGGATTGTATTTGCTTTTCTTGCCATGGGAGTTGGGTTGTATCCTGCGGTATATTTGTTTACCTCAGATAACTTTGGAATTTTAAATAGTAAGACGGCAGAAGTATTGGCGAACCAGCTATGGAATATTGGCTTCTACGGGCACATTGTCTTTGGTGGGTTGGCGCTTATGAGCGGTTGGTCACAATTCAGTAAGAAAATCCGAGCCAAAAATCTAAAATTGCATAGAAACCTGGGTAAGTTTTATGTTCTAACCGCCTTGGTTAGTGGAGTATGTGGTGTGTATATCGCTTTTTTTGCAACCGGTGGAGTTATCACTACACTTGGATTCATGTGTTTGGGTCTAATTTGGCTATACACTACGGTAAGAGCATACCGTGCCATAAAGGCAAAGGATTTATCCCTTCATCAAGGTATGATGATTTACAGTTATGCAGCATGCTTTGCTGCCGTTACCCTGCGCATTTGGCTTCCTCTTTTAACAATGACATTTGGTGAGTTTTTGATTGCCTATAAAATTGTAGCCTGGCTCTGTTGGGTACCCAACATAATTTTTGCGTTTTATTGGGTTAGAAGAAAAGGGCTTATTTTGGATTGACCTTTACTTGGCAAAAAGTTGCTCCATATCCTTAAATGCTTTGAATTCCAAGGCGTTTCCGGCTGGGTCTAAAAAGAACATGGTAGCTTGTTCACCGACTTCATCCTTAAATCGAATGTAAGGTTCGATAACAAACTCAATTTTCTTAGTTTGAAGATCTTTAGAAAATGATTGGAACACGTCCCACGGTAAGACTACTCCATAATGAGGTACGGGAACATTTTTTCCATCTACAGCGTTAGTATGCAAATTTCCTTCCGATTTTGGCTTATAATGAATCACCAATTGATGGCCAAAAAGATTGAAATCTACCCAGTGATTACTGCTTCTTCCTTCTTCACAACCCAAAACATCTCTATAAAATGACCTACAATCATCTAAATTATGAACAGGAATAGCAACATGGAATGGAGTAATGGTTTGCATGAAAAAGACTTTTTCGGAAAGTTAGTTTTTCTTTTTCAAGCCTCCAAAAATTCTATAATTTGGTTGTTCACTTCCTCTTGATGCATGGAATGCCCCAAACCTTCCGTACTGATTAATTTACTGCTCGCCCAATTCTTATGGACATTTTCAGATGCGTGATAAGGCGCTATCTTATCCAATCGGTCATGGAACAACAACCCTTTTTTAGTATTTGATTGTGCAAACCGTGAGGATGAAAAGTCCTGGATATGAAAACCGAATCTATCAAAAATGTAACCATCCAGAACAGTCATAAACCGATTGCTGAATTTTAGAATTTTTTGATAATTGTCCATAAACTCATGAAATTCTGAAGGAGCTCCAATAGTCACAAGTTTTTCAACTTTAGGATTTGGGTTTTTAAACTCATTGTACATGAGCGTCATACCTCCTACCGAATGCCCGATGATATATTTTGGGGTGTATTTTTTTGTCATATAATGCAAGGCCTTTTCGTACAATGGCACATACAAAAGTTTACCGGATGAATAACCATGCGATGGAGCATCAAATGCTATAATATTAAACTCAGCATCTTGAAGTTTTTTTATCAAGTTACGCCAACGGAATGTGTTACTTTCCCAGCCATGTACCAGCAATATGGTTTCTTTTTTACCGGGCCACCGATACGATTGTAACTGATGCCCAGCTGCATCTTCAACCTCCAGTTTTGCGTTATCCAAAAAATCTTTTTGCTCAGTTCTGACTTTCCCTTTTCTTACGGTACAGAGTAGATTGAAAGCCTTGTGGGCGGCTTTTTTAGGTGTAAAAAGAGAATATATGTTGAAATATTGGCCGTAGACCAGCGGAAGTATTTTAGTAATAAGTTTTTTCATTTGGTTACTTTTTGTAACTTACTCTATAAAAGAAATCAAAAATACAGATAACTTTTAAATAAAATATTGGTTACCAAAGTAAAATCAGGTATGAATATGGAAACTATCGCTGAAAATCAGAAAGTTAGAACGGCAAAAAAATTAGAAAAAATGTTTGGTCATATTGATTACAAGCACCCTCCTGAACTTTGCCCTGTCAGAGATGTGATGTCCGTGGCCTCAGATCAGTGGAGTACATTGATTATTCTTTGGTTGGGATACTTTCCAGTGCTACGCTTCAATAAACTTAAAAAGTTTGTTTATGGAATATCAAATAAGGTTTTAAGCCAACGGTTAAAAGTGTTGGAGGCGGATGGTTATATTTCTAGGAAAGCATATGCTGAAGTTCCCATTAGAGTTGAATACAGATTGACAGATTTTGGACAAACGTATGTTGAAAAATTATTGGAATTAACGGAATGGATGCAATCCAATAGCCCAAAAGTTTTGGCTAATAGGGAAAAGTTTGGACTGCTTTAGTCTTTTATTCTATTCCATATATCTAAATACATTTTCCAACTGCCATTTTCCTTTTTCCATATAGCCACGTACTTTCCTCCCCATTCAAACACCTCGCCAGCTGCGTTTTGGGTTTTCCCTTCATAATATCCATGATCATGTGCATAGTTGCCCAAAAATTTAATTTCTTCTGAACTTATTTTATGGTGAATCACCTTTGAACCATTGTTTTGTGGAGTCCAATATTCCAGTAGCCCTGAACCGCTTAAAATGTCCAAATTGTTGGGGAAAATTTTCGCATCCGAAGTATAACTGTTTTGAATTCCTTCAATATCACCTTGCATAAAGGCTTTTGAGAAGTTTTGAGAAGCTTGAACAATCTCGTTTTTCAATTCCTCCTGTTCTGCTGATATTTTCCCATTGCTGCAATCGATCTTCCAGGTAGGAAAAACTATTGTTTCCGTCTTATCTACCCATTCTCCAACCCATTTATAACCTTTTTCGTCAATCTCATAGAAAGACAGCCTATAAAATCCATCCGTGCCATTTGGTGCTTTTTGCTCTCTATAAAGTACAATTTTCCCTTCTTTGGTTTTATTGCCTTCCCATACTGGAAGTGTAGGACTGGGTGAACGGGTACTGTAATAATGTACATACCATTTTGTACTATCTGGAATAAATTGGCGAATGCTTCCGGAAAACGTTTGGTCTTCTTTTAAGGTTTCATCCTGAATCGCCATTCCGTTCATAATGTATTTGAACCGCCAGATCATGTCAACAGGTTCAGCCCAGGTTTGGTCGGCTTTTTTTGTCTGGGATTTGCAATTACATTCTCCAATAAGGGGAGCAAAGTCTAAAAGTTCCTTTGGTGCGTTTGGATTGGGCAATCCAAAAGGATGTTCAACTGAAGGTTCAAAATCGTATTGAGCACATAATGCAAAGGGAAAGACTAAAACTAAAAGAAAGTATTTCATTTGGATGGATTTTACCCAAATTAACCAAATGGACTAAAGTCACGACTTTCTTTAGGAATTAATTAACAAGTGTTACTCCCACCCCAACATTAGATACTTTATTTTGGCATTATCTGGAATCTGTACAGCTTCAATAGTTGAAGTCGAATATCTAAGATTGGCTGGTAATTCACCCTTATCAATAGTGAAATACAGATTACTTTCCTTTGGAAATATAACGATACTGTTCAAAGTGGTAACAATTTTCTTTATGGCGTATGTAGTTTGAATGTCTTTAAAAGTGCTTTGCAAACTAATGCCATCACCCGTGACATAACGGGTATCAAAAATTCTAATATTTTCAATTTTTGGAACACTGTCCAGATTCGGAGTAAGGGTCATAAGATGTTTACCTCCTTTTTCAAAAAGTTTGATTTTTCTGGATTGTGATGCAATCGAAAGGCTGGAGGTGTCTTTTACAATGGAATCCTGAATAAATACAGCTTCCAAATCTTCAACCGGGGTTGTATTTGAAAGTGGACCTATACTATTTTCGGTAATTAAAAAAGAAGTGTCTTTTTTTTCACAACCAAGAGAAAACAACAGACAACAAATACCAAGTACTACTATATATTTTTTCATTTTATTGATTACCGGATAACTTTTTTCAAAACTCCCAAAACCCCTCTTATAAAAGTAGCACTGGTCAATACCTTAACGACAGGGTTCATTCTTGTGCTTCTTCGGGATGATGAGCTTTTTTTCGAAGTGGTTTTGCGTTCTTTTTCTTTTTCCTTCTCGGCCTTTTCTATTTTTTCATTCAGGATTTCATAGGCACTTTCCCTATCAATGTCCTCGTTGTATTTTTTTATCAATTTTGATTTACCCAAAGTTTCTTTCAGCTCGGTATCGGTCAAAACATCCATTCGACTCATGGGTGCGCGCAACATTGTGGCGGCCAAAGGAGTGGGTCTTCCTTTTTCATCAAGTGCAGAAATCAAGGCTTCTCCTATTCCCAAGGATGTCAACACCTCTTTTGTATCATAAAATTCAGAATCAGGATAGTTTTCAGCAGTAAGCTTAATGGCCTTTCTATCTTTTGCGGTAAATGCCCTAAGCGCATGTTGTACCTTTAAACCCAATTGCGCGAGCACATCGTCAGGTACATCAGTAGGGTTTTGAGTGACAAAATAGAGGCCTATTCCTTTAGAGCGAATCAATTTTACGATACTTTCAATTTGGTCTAAAAGGGCTTTTGAAGCTTCTTTAAAAATTAGATGGGCTTCATCAATAAAAAGGATCAACTCAGGCCTATCACTATCCCCTTGTTCAGGGAAAGTTGAATAGATTTCAGCCAAAAGACTCAACATAAAAGTTGAAAACAGTTTAGGTCTATCTTGAATGTCAGTTAGGCGGATTATGTTGATGTATCCCTTGCCATTTTCATCAATTCTTACCAAATCATCAACATCAAAAGACTTTTCGCCAAAAAATAAATCAGCACCCTGTTGTTCCAGTTCAATGATTTTTCTCAATATAGTTCCTGTAGAACTGGTAGAAATACGACCATAGGACTCTTGAAATTCCTTTTTGCCTTGTCCTGTAGCATATTGTAGCACCTTTTTAAAATCTTTAAGGTCTAAAAGCGGTAATTTGTTGTCATCACAATATTTAAATACAACAGCTACAATACCTTCCTGTGTAACTGTTAAATCTAGTATTCTGGATAATAAGGTTGGACCAAACTCCGAAACGGTTGCTCTTAAACGTACTCCATCTTGCTCCGAAAGGGATAGTATTTCAACAGGAAATCCACTAGCTTCAAATGGAAGCCCAATTTTTTCATGGCGTTCATCAATTTTCGGATGTCCAGGACTTGGTTGTGCAATCCCACTGAGATCTCCTTTAAGGTCCATGAGTAGGACGGGTATCCCTTTGTTTGAAAGGTTTTCTGCAATAACCTGTAATGTCTTTGTCTTTCCAGTACCGGTGGCCCCAGCAATAAGACCATGCCTATTCAGTGTTTTTAATGGAATTTTTACGTGGGCATTCGTAACCGTCTCCCCGTTGAACATTCCTGCCCCCATAGTAATAAAATCACCCTTTGTGGTATAGCCTTTTTCAATATGTTCAAAGAATTTTTCTTTGCTACTCATGGAATTCAATTTCCGATAAAAATAGGGTAATTTTAACCAAATCTAAAAACACATCAAGATGAAAACTGCCCATTACCTTTTTCTTTCCATTTTTATGTCGGGAATCTTCACATGCCTGTATTCTCAGGAAAAAACCAATGTTGTTTTTCACAAGACCCATGAAGAAAAGAAACTAAGTGCTCCATACAGTGACGCCGTACAAGTAGGGAATGTATTCTATCTATCTGGTCAAATAGGAATGGATCATTCCACAAGAACGTTGGTTGAAGGTGGTATTGAGGCTGAAACCAAAAAAAGTATCAAAAATATTGAAGAAGTGTTGGCGCAACATGGGATGACATTGGATAATGTGGTGAAGTGCACAGTGATTTTAAATTCAATTTCGGATTATAATGTTTTCAATGGGGTTTATTCCAAGTTTTTTCCAAAAAAGCCTGCAAGGACAACTATGGCTGCAAGTGGTTTGCCCAGAAACGCCAAGGTTGAGATTGAAGTTATTGCGGTGCAATAGTTTTTTAAACTAAGGTTTAAGAATTAACTAAATCCTATCTTTGCCCAATGGTTTCAGAACAGGTCATGGATTTGGTTGATAAAGGACTTATGCTTCCATTAATGGAGGAGTTCTACACAATTCAGGGAGAGGGATATCACAAGGGTACGGCTGCCTACTTTATCCGCGTAGGTGGGTGTGATGTAGGTTGTCATTGGTGTGATGTTAAGGAAAGTTGGAATGCGGAAACACATCCACCAACACAAATAGCGAGTATTGTTGATAATGCCTCGAATTATTCTGATACCATTGTTATTACGGGAGGAGAGCCACTGACTTGGGATATGGGGCCTTTGACTGCTGCTTTAAAGGAAAAAAAACTGCAAACACATATTGAAACGTCGGGTGCCTATCCGTTCACAGGTATTTGGGATTGGATTTGTCTTTCACCCAAGAAAAATAAGCTTCCCGAAGAAGAAATATATGCTGTTGCGCATGAATTAAAAGTCATTGTTTACAACAAGCACGATTTTATTTTTGCAGAGGAACAAGCAGAAAAAGTAAATGGAAAGTGCATTCTGTATCTTCAGCCAGAATGGAGTGTTCGTGAAAAAATGGTTCCTTTGATTGTGGATTATGTAATGAAAAACCCCAAATGGAAGGTATCCTTACAAACCCATAAATATTTGAATATACCCTAATTCTATTTATGGATTAACGTCCGCCATTACCTTGCAGGTCCAGAATACATTCAGTATCAAGCACTGGTACTATTGCAAGTCCTTTTGCAGTTCTGCTTTCTAAAATTTTTAGCATAGAGTCTCCATCTAATGCACATGGAGAAGTCAAAACACTTCCTTTTGAAGTCAAACTTCTAGAGGTAGAGCTGCCAAATTGAATTTCTGCAAGCATTAAGCATCCATCAACATTACAATGATCGTTACCGAGTGGAATGCCATTGGAATCAAGAATGGGCTCATCATTCTCATCCGTTTGTACACCCTCATGGTCATTTATGGGTGGTGTTCCTAAATTTACCAATCCAAACAAATGCCCAAATTCATGGTTCAAAGTAGCAGTTTCTATGTCTGTAACAGTTACTATGGCACTTCTTCTCGCAAGTTCCGAAATGGTAGATTCATATATTACCATTGAAGTATTTCTGTAAACGGCCCCAAGAGTTACTAAACCTTCATCCAATTCGTCCCCATCAGAAGGGGCATCGGCAAAATAAATGTAGATGGCCAAGGTAGTTCCATTATTGTATTGCGTTCTATTTTCATCTTCCAAATCCCTTATTTCTTCAAGAACCAGGGTTTCTTCATTTGGAGATGGCAGTTCATTATAAATTACCTCTATATCTTCTTTAAATGTTCTTTCCCTAAGATAATCTTCAAAGTTGGAAATGGAGGTCGGCGTTGGCCTAAATCCAGGAACATAAGCAATTTCAATTACTAACTTATCAAAATTGTCATTGGATAAAATATCATTGGCCGAAGCTCCTGCTGCTCTAAGATTTGGCGTTTTATCAATATTTTGTGGTCCTGAAGTATCATCAGAACTATCAGAACAAGCTATAACAAGTCCAAGACTCAAAAATAAGGCAATAAAGATTTTCTTTTTCATGGTAAATCTGTATGTATAACAAACGGAGATGAAATCATTCTATTATGATCGTATAGAAAGTTTAGCTAAATAGTCGTAATGTTCACCTTCACTTACAAGTTCACATTTTAAATTATTATCTAAACAAGCATTTTGCAAGGTATTAAAATCCAAGTAGAGCCAATGAAACAGTAAGCTCTTTTTGCCTTTATATTCCATGTAAAACTGAACTTCGCCGTAATATTTTCCTGTATTTGGAACCCAAACCCCACCATCTTCATCTTGGTCAAACATATAAATGATATCGCTTGAATCCAACAAGATTTGACCGTTTGGCGATAAAAGCGATTTCAAATGTTGTAAAAAAGAACTTAAATCCGTGAGTTTTCCCGCCAAACCTATTCCGTTCATCAGCAAAAGAAGTGTATCATACTTTACATTGGTATAATCTAATATTGAAGAGGAAATGGTATTCTGAACGCCTCTTTTTTTACAAACCTCAATAGCCCCAACGGATGTATCCAGACCAGTAATATCCATTCCTTTTTTCTGAAGGTACAAGGCGTGGTTTCCAGCTCCGCAGCCTATATCAAGAACTTTCCCTTTTGCCAATTGTAGAGCTTTTTGCTCTAAAATGGGCATTTTATCAAAACCTCGGAAAAGGTAGGGCAATGGAATGGTGTCCTCTTCATCCAAAGAAGAAAAGGTTTTTATATCTTCAGTATAGTTACCAGACTGGTAGTCAAGAAGTGCTTGTCCAAAAATGTCAGCCATGTTATATGCTAAAACTGCAAAAATGGGACTTTAATCGCACATAAAGGTTTAAATGAAAACAGTTTTTTATGTTTGTTGGATATGGAGAGGCAATTAGGGGAATTACCAAAAAAAGCAAAAGAAAAGCTTGCTGAGAACAAAAAGTTCTTCGCAAAACTAAAAAAGCGTCCACCAAAGAATTTAGATTATGTAATGGGTGAATTGCATGATGCTGAATTTGAACGAACTGATTGTCTAAGTTGTGCGAACTGCTGTAAAACCACTGGACCTCTTTTTACTAACGCTGATATTGATCGAATTGCCAAGCATTTTAGGTTAAAACCCTCTCGCTTTATAGAACGCTATTTAAGAATTGATGACGAAAACGACTATGTGTTAAAGGAAGTGCCCTGTGCTTTTTTAGGAATGGATAATTATTGTTCCATATATGATGTTAGGCCAAAAGCGTGTCGGGAATTTCCGCATACCAACCGTAAAAAGTTTCATCAAATTAGTAATCTCACACTAAAAAACACATCCATTTGTCCGGCAGCATTCAACATTGTTGAGGAGATGAAGAAGAAAATAAAACTATGACCAATTCAGTATATTTGAAAATATGGAACAGCTAATAACATACTTTGAGAATATACCTCCATTGCACAGAAGTATTATTCTTGTAGGGGGAATTACGTTTTTCTGGATTCTGGAGGGTATTGTGCCTTTGTTCAAAATTCCGTACAAAAAGTGGCGGCATTCGGTTCCTAATTTCTTTTTTACACTAACCACGATCATCATAAATTTTCCACTTGCATTTTTATTGTTACAAACATCTGATTGGGCAATAGAGAATCAATTTGGAATCATCAATTGGCTACCACAAATGCCACTTTGGCTTTATGTAGTACTTGGATTAATGCTGCTGGATTTAATTGGAGCCTATACTGCCCATTTGGTGGAACATAAGGTAAAACCTTTGTGGATGGTGCATTTGGTACATCACTCTGATCATAATGTGGATACCACAACGGCTAACCGCCATCACCCGTTGGAGAGTTTGATTAGGTATATTTTTACATTGATCGGCGTTTTTGTAGTTGGTGCTCCAATTGGGATTATAATGCTATATCAAAGTGCATCAGTTGTTCTTTCACAATTTAACCATGCCAATATTCGATTGCCAAAAAAGGTGGACAATGCAATAAGCTGGTTAATCGTAAGTCCTGATATGCATAAAGTGCACCACCATTATAAGCTTCCCTATACAGATTCTAACTATGGTAATATTTTCTCTATTTGGGATAGGTTATTTGGAACCTATATGAAAATGGAGGTTGATGACATTGTTTATGGTGTGGATACTTTTCCCGATGAAAAGGAAAACAGTAGTATTGTAGGGTTACTCAAACAGCCTTTCCATAAATACAGAAGGCCTACCACCTCAGAGACTAAGTAAAACCTTTTTAGTAATCTTTACCTATGATTTACAAAGAGATTGAGATTCCTTGTAAAGATAGTTTTGTGCTCAAAGGAACTATATATTCTGCTAAACCTTCTTCAAATAAAAAGAAAGTACTTGTCATTAACTCAGCTACGGCCGTAAGCAAAGATTTGTATAAGAATTATGCCTTATACATGTCAGAGTATGGTTTTGATGTGATTACCTATGACTATCGTGGTATTGCAGCTTCAAGACCCAAAAAACTGAGAGGTTTTCAAGCTTCTTTTTCAATTTGGGGCCAAAAGGATTTCACGGGCGTATTGCAATACGCAAAGCAAAACTATCCAAATTATTCAGTTTTGGTTTTAGGCCATAGTATTGGAGGAACCATAATTGGAATGTCGGAAAATTGCTCATTAATTGATGGAATAGTTAATATTGGTGCCCAGACGGCCTACTACAAAGATTGGGATGTGGAAAAACATAAACTTTATCTTTTGTGGCATGTGGTTTTCCCATCTATCACAAAGGTTTTTGGGTATTTTCCAGGAAAACGGCTTGGTCTTTTAGAAGATGTTCCCAAAGGAGTGATAAAACAGTGGCATGCAAGAAGAAAAATCCATAACATGACAGAGCAGTTGAACAAGAGTGGTCAAAAAGTGTACTATCATGAGTTTTATGGTAAGCTTTTGACCTTGGCAATTGAGGATGATCCAATTGGAACAGAAAAAGCATTAAAAAGAATACATGATGTATTTACTTCTGCTGATAAAAGAATTGAACTTGTAAGGCCCAAAGATATTGGTGCTGAAAAAATAGGTCACTTTGGATTTTTCAGTAGAAGATTTGAAACCACACTTTGGCCTAAAACAGCCTTATATTATGATATGGTTTAAAGGTTGCAGGAAGTCAGTTGGATTACTAGTAGATTAAGTACTTAACTCTAATTTTTTTGAAATCCTCCAAATCCTGTTTCCAAGTTACCTTTATCTCCGATTCTGGTAGCCCCTTTTCAATTTGTTTCTGTAATTCGGATGTTCCCGCATGTTTGGTAAATGATGTAGTAATAAAGAATTTTGATTTATCAGGTGTGTTTTTATAAGCATCGATTAACCAACGCAAAGAAACTGATTGCATTCGTTCAGATTCAGATACATCTCTCCCAAAACAACGTTTGTCTTCTTCCTTCGGATATTTTGACCCGAAATTAGGCTTCGGAACATAACTAAAATCATATTGGGTACTATCCATAAAAGATGCCCCATAGCGCTGAAACTGGAATTCTGTTCCCCGACCGGCATTAACATTCGTACCTTCAAAAAGCCCCAAACTAGGATAAATATTAATAGATATATCATTAGGTAGGTTGGGAGAGGGCCTAATGGGAAGATTGTACGCAGAGTTATGCGTATAATTTTTAAGCGGAAGTACAGTGAGATTCACTTGCTTTCCATTTTCTAACCATTTTTCCTCATTGAGCATTTGTGCATACTCTCCAATAGTCATTCCATATACTAATGGAATCGTGGTCATTCCAAGAAAACCGGTATGCTCTTTTTTCATGGTTGGACCATCCACATAATGCCCATTGGGATTGGGTCTATCCAAAACAATAATCGGAATATCACTTTCTGCACAGGCTTCCATTACCAATTGTAATGTAGCAATATACGTATAGAAACGAACCCCAACATCTTGAATATCAAAAACAACAATATCCAAACCCTTTAATTGCTCGTTGGAAGGTTTTTTGTTTTTTCCATAAAGAGAAGTAATGGGAAGACCTGTTTTAGTGTCAATTCCATCTTTCACCAATTCTCCTGCATCGGCCTTTCCGCGGAATCCATGTTCTGGTGCAAATACCTTCTTGATGTCTATTTTTAGGGTCAATAAAGAATCTACCAGATGTGTATGTCCGGTTTTTTTAAAGATGACGCTGGTTTGGTTGGCTACAATTCCAACTTTTTTTTCTTTAAGAAGTGGTAAATACAGTTCCGTTCTATTTGCTGCTACTTCTATTTTCGGGACAGAATCAATTTCTGCATTTACCGCAATGCGTGCGATTTCCTTTTCTTGCCCCTTGCACGAAGAAAACATTAAAACCAACAATAAAACTGTACTTTTGAAAATAGAAAAAATGGGCATTCGTTGAATTTAGAATTGTTTATTGCCAAACGCCTGATTACAGGGAAGGAGCATAAAATTAGTATTTCCGCACCTATTATAAAAATTGCCATTGCCGCTATCGCCATTGGCATTGTTATGATGCTCATTGCCATTGCCACCGGAGTAGGCCTAAAGCATAAGATTCGAGAAAAAGTGGCCGCTTTTAATGGGCACATCCAAATTTCCAATTTCGACAATAATACTTCCGAAGTATCCGTGAAGCCAGTTTCTATTGAGAAAGACTTTTATCCTGAATTTAAAGATGTTGAAGGCATTTCACATGTGCAGGCCGTGGCCACCAAAGGTGGAATTATTCGAACAGAGGATACATTTGAAGGAATGCTGGCCAAAGGAGTTGGAAAAGACTATAATTGGACGGTTTTTGAAGAATATATTGTTGATGGAAGTTTGCCAGATTATATGGGGAAACTAAATGATGAGGTTTTGATTTCCAAATTGATGGCCAACAGACTTCAACTAAATGTTGGCGATTCCTTTTTTTCCTTTTTCTTAAAAGAAGGAGATGCCTCCAAAGTTCCCAATAATAGAAGGTTTAAGATTGTGGGTATTTACGATAGTGGTTTTGAAGAGTTTGATGCAACCTATGTTTTTGTTGATATTCGACATATACAACGCATGAACAAATGGGCTTCAAATGAAATTGGCAACTTTGAAGTTTTTCTGTCGGATTTCAATCAATTAGAGGAGAAGAGCAACGAGATTTATGGGAAGACGATTTCAAATTTGGATACGCAGAACATTAAGACCAAATACTTCAGAATATTTGAATGGATAGGTCTTTTTGATTTTAACATTGCATTGATCATTGGAATCATGATTATAGTCGGCGGAATCAATATGATTACTGCGCTACTTGTGCTTATCTTGGAGCGAACCCAAATGATAGGAGTTTTAAAAGCTTTGGGTTCGGCCAATTGGAGTATTCGAAAAGTGTTTTTGTATAATGCTGCCTACCTAATCACTATTGGATTATTGTGGGGGAATGCAATTGGTTTGGGATTGCTGTTTCTTCAGAATAAATATAGACTCTTTAAGTTTCCCAATCCAGAAGAATATTATATTGAGTACATCCCCGTGCATATTGATATACCTATGATATTGTTCTTAAACCTAGGGGTACTGGTATTGTGCTTGTTGATGCTTTTGGTGCCTTCTTATATTATCACCAAAATTACACCAGTAAAGGCCATAAAGTTTGAATAAGGTCTTCGCGAAAAACTATCTTTGTTGCAATTATGGACTACGCAAATAACATTTTGGAAACCATTGGAAATACTCCGTTGGTTAAACTCAATAAGCTTACCGAGGATTTGCCATGCTTGGTTTTGGCCAAATATGAAACATTTAACCCCGGGAACTCCGTTAAAGACCGTATGGCACTTCAAATGGTAGAAGACGCGGAAGCCGAAGGCATATTGAAACCGGGAGGGACTATTATTGAAGGTACATCAGGAAATACAGGAATGGGTTTGGCTTTGGCCGCTGTGGTCAAAGGGTATAAGATGATTTGCGTTATCAGTGACAAACAATCCAAGGAAAAGATAGATATCCTTAAAGCTGTAGGCAGTGAAGTACATGTTTGCCCAACAGATGTTGCCCCAGACGACCCAAGAAGTTATTATTCCACTGCAAGAAGATTGGCCACTGAGATTCCAAACTCATGGTATGTAAATCAATATGATAACCCAAGCAATACCAAAGCACACTATTTAAGTACAGGCCCTGAGATATGGGAGCAAACCAACGCTAAAGTGACGCATTTTGTGGTTGGAGTAGGTACGGGGGGTACTATTTCGGGAGTTGGAACTTATCTAAAGGAGCAAAACCCAGATATTAAAGTTTGGGGGATTGATACCTATGGCTCTGTGTTCAAAAAATACCATGAGACAGGCATTTTTGATGAAAATGAAATCTATCCATATGTTACCGAGGGTATTGGAGAAGACATATTGCCCAAAAATGTCAATTTCGATATCATAGACGGGTTTACTAAGGTAACTGACAAAGATGCTGCAGTCTACACGCAACGCTTGGCTAAAGAAGAGGGGATGTTTTTGGGAAATTCAGCCGGTGCAGCCATAAAAGGGTTATTACAGTTGAAGGAACGTTTTACAAAAGATGATGTGGTTGTAGTTTTGTTTCACGATCATGGCAGTCGTTATGTAGGTAAAATGTTTAATGATGATTGGATGCGTGAAAAAGGATATATTGAATAAGTATGGTTAAATTACAAGAAGGAAACGCATCAGTAAAGATTGATCAAGGGGAATTGGTCAGTTTTAAGGTTGATGCACATGAATACATCCATCAAAAAGGAAGTCCGGGTTGGCGCAGTGCGGATACGGAAATGTTTCCTATTATAGGGCCCGTAAACGAAACCGATTATAGAGTGCAAGTTCCCAAAGGAGGCAATGCCATTCAAGATCAACATGGTATTCTTCGTGAATTGCAATATCAATTGGTTTCACAGAATGATACAAACGCCGTTTTTAGAAAGGAATATTCAGCGGGAACAATGATCGCGAATTCCAAGTTCCCTGAAAAGTCAACTAAAAAATGGCAGATTTGGCCGTATTCCTTTAGTTTCCAAAAATCTTTTTCTTTAAATGAAAATAAACTGGAAATCACATTTACGGTTTCTGGCGAACGGGATATGCCTTTTATGCTCGGATATCATCCTGCTTTTAAACTTCATATTGACCAGCCATTAATTGTTTCAGATAATGGGCAGATTACTTTGGATGAGGTGTTGGCTGTAGGCAATAGAGCGTTTCAGGTTGAAAATTGTTCATCAATCACCTTACAGGACAAAAAGGAGCTTACTATAGAAACCGAGGGTTTTGGACATTTCATGTGTTGGACTGAGGTTAGAAACATGGTTTGCATAGAGCCTATTTCTTTTTATCCCTATTCTGTTGCACAACGGGATTTGAATTCAGGTTTTCGGTATCTTAAAGATTCAGAGGAAATTTTTAAAGTAATGCTAAAAGTGTGATTGATTTTTTGAAAAGTTAAAAAAATCATAATTTCTTAACCTTCCGTATCTAATTTCTTACTAATTTAGAGTAACCAGAAGCAAAAAATCACCTTCTTGTTTTTAGTTCGTTCTTTTCCGGTGGAAAAAATAAGAACCTTTTTCTAGGGTTCTGGTGTAGGGGCTTATAAAAACTTCAATCTGCTTGTTATGGATATTATACTTCCTTACGTTTTGGTAGTTGCCCTTATTTTTGTGATTTGGATTGTCTTTATGGTCAAAATGTACCGGAAAATAAAAAAGTAAATTTTCCTTGTGCTTTAAAGAACAAATGATTCCAATTTTGGAAGTAAAGAGGCTACAATACGCTCGGTTTCCAAGGTGTTCTTTTGAGGGACAATGAATGCTTCTATATCTTCAATTGAAGAAACTTTCAGTTCTTGATCTATAAATCCATATCCTCGATATATTCCTTCAGAAATAAGTACAACTGCATTTTCATTCGCATCTCGACCTTTCTCTCTGATAATCCTTACCCCAGATTGCATGTTTTTCATTTCTAGGATAGCAGATTCCACTTTTTGATTGTAGTCAATTACTGATTCTTGGGAAGTACAAATGCCCTCACAAGAGTTTAATTCATGATGTGAACAAGCTGAATTGGTTTGCTGTAAGTGACAATATTTAGGACAAAGGGAGAATCTTCCGCAAACTTCATGCAAATACGTTCTGCAATCGGTCTGATTGTAAAAGACTTTTATGGGATTTGGCACTCCTTTTATGGTATTGTAAGCAAGATGTACAATACCCTTTCTGTCCTCATAGCTAAAAATAGCATATTGTTTTACCACACGCTTTTGAGCACGGTTGTATGAGGGGAAGTGCTTTTTTATTTCAGCTGACTCCATTAGGAGCGCAACAAGTTCACTTCCTGAAAGTTTAAAATCAATATGTGCGGTTTCACGGCACATTTGGGTTTCCTTGGTGCTTTTGTCATAAAAATGGCTTAGTACCCTTTTCTTAAGATTAATGGCCTTTCCCACATAAATAATCTCATCTTTTTGATTCTTGAAATAGTAAATACCAGGCTTGTAGGGAATAGCATCAAAAACCGATTTAGGTAAGTGGGGGGGAAGGGTTGCTTCCTGACTTCGGGCATTCAAAGATTTTTGAATAATGGAATCAGCCTCTGGAGCATTTAGCAGTTTTTGAAAAAGAAGAACTGTAGCATGGGCATCGCCCCTTGCTCTATGCCTGTCAACCAATGGAATTTGAACTGCAGAGCAAAGTTTTCCCAAACTATAGGATTGTAGACCCGGAATAAGTTTACGGGACAATCTGACCGTGCAAAGTTTTTTTCTAGTGAAATCAAGATTTATCCTTCTAAATTCCTCTTTAATTACGCCATAATCAAAGTTTACGGAGTGAGCCACAAAGATGCTATCTTTTGTAATTTCTAAAATTGTGTTGGCAATTTCGCTAAAGACCGGTGCATTTTGTACCATTTGATCATCGATGCCTGTCAGTCCAGTAATAAAATAGGGAATAGGGGAGAGCGGGTTCACCAAAGAGGTAAACTCATCAATAATTTGTTCCCCATCAAACTTGAAAATGGAAATTTCCGTGATTTTGTTGCCCTTGATACCGTTTCCGGTGGTCTCTATATCGATGATAGTGTACACTCCCTAAAATTAGAAATAATCTGAGAACCTTTTAAATTAGTTTTAAGGTTCCATTCGAATTTAAAAAAAGGGAATATCGCAAAGAATTCTCTTTCGGTTCTTACTAAGGTACCGTGTTCACGAACAAGCTGCTTAAAATTACTGTTTTTGTAGAAATTTGCTAAAAATAAGAAACATAATTCCGCAGCAGACCCAAGCAGGTAATGTTAAGAATGAAAGAAAGATGTCAAATTTTAATGATACCAAATAAAAAACCGCAAAACTGATTCCCCAGGCAAGGAAAACGGAAATGTTGAAGTTTATTTTTTTCTTTTCAGCATAAAAGGAAACAACTTTAAAACGGTCTGCAAAGAAGTGCTCAAATACGATTATAGCTCCAACAGGTGCAAGGATAAAACCATAAAGCGATACAAACCCGAGTAATTTCATGGCAAAGGCTGGAAAAATACCGGCAATGGTTGCTATTGAACCTGCAAGAATTGTGACCCAGAAAGTCGATGTTTTCGGCAAGATGGCCTGAAAGGCCAGTCCCGCTCTATAAATTGTTGGGTTTGCCGTCGTCCATCCGGCAAGTATGACGGCAATAATACCGAATATTCCTATTGCATTATAAGCCAAGGGTCCCGGTGCAACTGGAGGAGCCTCTCCGTTGCCTAAAAAGGCCTGTGCTTCTGGTGTTTTTAGATACACTGCATAAAGTAAAGCTGCGGCAATCCAAGCCATATAATGGCCAATGTACATACCAGCGGCAGTGGTCCAACCAGATTTGGCGTTTTTGGCAAATCTAAATACTGAAAGATCAGACATTCCAATATGCATGGCCGCATTGGCAAACCATGACCATAGAACTACATGCCAAAATGTGAATTTTATTTGTCCAGGGAATGGCTCTGAACCTTGCCCCCAAATATCCCAAAAATCCTTAAAAGAGGTTGCCCCTAATTGATTGAGAGCAACAATTCCACATGCTAAAAATGCAAGTACAATTATCGGAGACATCCAATTGGCAGCTTTTGAAACTGTGTCGTAACCCTTTGCCGCTACCAAGGAGATTACCAGTCCTATTGCTATTACAATTATAATCCATGTAATGCCATTGGGCAGTGTATCGGTTAATTTTGGCATTTCCATGTTAAATGGTACGCCAACCGCGGTTGCGGATACGGTAATCATTGCACCCGCCAAAAAACAAAAAAGCACCCCATTGGCAAGGTTATAGCCTGTGACGAGATTTTTACCACATATTTTTTCTAAGTGATAATACAGGGTCAATCTATTTTTTACCGCTATTTCTGCTGTTAGGAACCGCCAGCTCAAAACAGCCATAAGATTTCCAATAAGTAATCCAATAATCAAATCAAAAGCACTGACCCCGGCTGTTAGAAAAAGTGGTCCAATCATGAATTCGGTACCAGCAGCATGTTCGCCGGCGTACATTCCCAAAAAACTTTTCCAGCTTTTCCAATTTGATTTTGGCACTGGCTGCCTTACAAACTCGGTACTAGTAGTTTCGTTTTCTTGTTGTTCAATGTTTGGTGCGCTCATGTTTTGGTTGTTTAGTTTTGGCAATATTTTAGTTGTATTACTCTAGCGGTACTTTCAATTTTCGCATTTTATAATGTGATTTTAGAAAATTTTTCTCGATTTCCTTTTCTGAAATGACCATGGCGGCACCAAGTGCTGATCCAAGAGGAGATTTAGTCGTTCTAACTTTAAGTTCGGGAAAGTTCAAAGCCACCAATTTTATAAAAATGTCATTGTCAACAAAGCCACCATCAATGTAGATTTTTTTAATTTTTGAATTACCTATGGCCAATCTGATGGTCTTCACCTGAATAGTGACCAATTCCAGCATTAATTGATGATAGGCTTCTTCAAAAGAATTAAAAATCGTTAAATCTTGATTTGAAAATTCTGTATGGCTATCAATTCTAATTTCATCAAATTTGAAGAAACGATGTGTTTTTTGTTTTAATTTTTGATAGAGCCCAAAATCAAATTTAATGCGTTTGTGATAGGTCTTGCTTTTATCGAAAATAGCAGCAAGCTTTTTTACCTGAAGGCCATATTCCTTTCCTAAGAAAAAGCGTGTAGCACGGACTGGTTTTCCTTGTACGGTCAAGTAATTTAGACAGTTATTTTCAATATCATTGGAGGACAGTGCATTTACACTGAATGGATTAAGGGTAATGCTCCATGTTCCGGTTGAAATCAATATAAATGGCTTTTTTTCTGATAACATATATGGAATCAGGGCTGCTGAACTGTCGTGTATACCCGTTCCAATTTTTATCTTTTTATCGCCATAATCAAAGCTATAGCTTTTGGTCGCTGGCAAAATATCAGGAAACTTTTTGGTAAGCCCCTCTTCTATTGTCCAATTGTGATACTCTCTTTTTTTATAGTCCCATAAAGCGGTATGACAGCCTATGCTGGTAAATTCGGCGACTGGTTTGCCTGTAAATAAAAATGATAGGTATTGCGGAAAATGTAGCGAATACTTTATGGTTTTAAACAATTCTGGCCTGGTGCGTTTTAACCAATATAATTGCATTCCTGAATTCAACATTCCGGCCTCCGGAGAACCGGTTACCTGGGATATGGTGGTCTGGTCATAATCGGTATCAAACGTATCAGCTATTTTTTCAGGAAGTGGCTTTAGGTAATTGTAGAGCGGAGTGAGCACATTCCCGTCTGCATCTAAATGCACAAAACTTGCCCCATAGGTGGAAAAGTTGATTGCTCGAACATCAAACCGATTGGTTTCCAGTATTTTATCAACAGATGTCTTTAGCCATTTTTGCAGTTTGTTCAAATCTTCGGTAGGAAAACCATCTTCATCTTGAATTTCATCAATTACAAGATACTCTTGATAAACCTTCTTGTAATTTTCATCAAAAAGAAAGAATTTTTTATTGGTCTTACCTATATCAAAAACCGCAATTACCTTTTTCATGATATTAAAGCCCAGATGCTATTGAATCATTACCCCTTTTATTGATAAGGTTTTCACGTACGTTTAAATCTCTGTATACAGCTAAAGGGTCTATAGCTGCATCAGCCTGCAACCTTGATTCTTTTAGTAGAGGACGAACATCAGTTCTGTAGGCATCTTGAAGTATTTCTTGACACTTTACAACGTCATGGTCTTGTTGTGCTGCTCTTAAAGTATCTTGATCTACCAAAAGGGCTTGGGCATAGGCAATGAGTATAGCTTCCAGAGATTGAATGAGATCTTCAAGGGGATCTTTGATATTATGACTGGCATCTATCATCCAGGCTAAATCTGGATTATTTGCATTATTTGCCATTCCATAGACCAACTCATTGAATATTAAAAAGAGTGCATAGGGTTTTATTGCACCTACAGTTAGGTCATCATCACCGTATTTACTGTCATTAAAGTGAAAACCACCCAATTTGCCCTTTAACATTAAAGTAGCTACAATTTGCTCAATATTTGTGTTTGGTAAGTGATGCCCCAGATCAACCAAACAAAAAGCCCTGTCTCCGCAGCTATTTGCAAGCATTAATGAAGTGCCCCAATCTTGTATAACGGTGCTGTAAAAATTGGGCTCGTATGGTTTGTATTCTATAAACATCCTCCAATCCAATGGTAGTTCTTTGTAAATTTCCTTAAGACTATTTTCAGTGTTTTGTAGTGCTTTTTGAAAATTGCTCTGTCCTGGAAAAGTTGCCCCATCTGCCAACCATACCGTAAGACTTTTTGAGCCTAATTTTTCACCAATTTTAGCAACTTCTATATTGTGCTGGATCGCCTGGTTCCTAATGGCATCTTCACTATTGGAAAGTGAACCGAACTTATAGCTCAGCTTGGCATCTTTTTGATCTTGAAAAGTGTTTGAATTAACTGCATCAAAGGTAATATTATGGGAGGCTGCTATTTGCTTTGTAGCATCGTAATCTTCGGGAGTGTCCCATGGAATATGCAATGAAACTGACCCAGCGGTGTTAGTCAGTGCATGTAAAATGCCAATATCATCAAGTTTTTCATGTAGGTTTGAAGGTTCTCCCCCATAAGAGAATCTGCCAAACCTTGTTCCTCCGGCACCCAATGCCCAACTGGGTATGGCTACTTGAAAATCTTTTATTTTTTGAATAATAGCATGGCCATCTATTCCCTTTGAGTTAAGTTGATTTAAAGCAAAATCAAGTTGAACGGTATGCTCAGCTTTTTTACTTTTATTGAGCGATGCAATTTGTTGCTTTTCTATTTTCATATGACCGTTAGATTATCGCACAAAAGCATTTGCCATTCCACCATCAACATTAATAGTGTTTCCTGTGCTTTTATCCAAAATAGCTACTAATGAATATACGCCATTTGCAATATCTTTTGGTAAAATGATTTCATTTAAAAGATTTCTGCTTGCATAATGTTTGGGTAATTCTTCAACGGAAATACCATATGCCTTGGCCCTTCCTTCTGCCCATTCACCTTCCCAAATTTTACTTCCTACAATAACTCCATCCGGGTTTACCGTATTAACCTTTATTTGGTGTTTCCCCAATTCTGCAGCCAATAAACGGGTCATATGTTGCTGGGCGGCCTTAGCAGTTCCATAGGCGACATTGTTGGGACCTGAGACAATGCCATTCTTACTGGCAATATGAATAATGTCTCCTCCCAAGCCTTGTGCCTTTAATATTGAAGCTCCTTTTTTTGCCATTAAAAATTGGCCCTTTACCAAAATATCTTGTAGTAACGTCCAATCATCAGTTGTGGTTTCTTCCAAAGGTTTGGAAATTGCCAATCCAGCAGAATGTACAACAATATCAACCCCACCAAATTCTATACAAGCTTTAGCATAGGCATCTTCAATCGATTCACTTTTGGTTACATCACAGACCGCTGTTGCAGTTTCATCTTTTTTATAGGATTTCTGAGTTTCGGAAAGCACATTGTTGTCCAAATCTGTAAGTACTACATTTGCTCCCTCTGCGACCAGCTTGTCTACAATTGCCTTACCAATACCACCAGTTGCACCTGTTACAATGGCAACTTTTCTTGAAAGTGGCTTTTCCTTTGGCATTCGCTGCAATTTGGCTTCTTCCAACAGCCAATATTCAATGTTAAAAGCTTCCTGTCTTGGAAGTGCGGTATATTTGGAAATGGCCTCTGCCCCTCGCATTACATTAATTGCATTTAAATAAAACTCACTGGCCACACGTGCCGTTTGCTTATTTTTTGCAAAAGTGAACATTCCAATGCCCGGATAAATTATAACCACAGGATTGGCATCTCGCATTGCGGGACTATTCTCATGCTTGCAATTGTCATAATACGCGGCATAGTCAGCCCTGTAATTTTCAAATTGTGGTTTTAGTTTTGCTATGATTTCTTCAGTATTGGAAAAATCTTCATCAGAAGTCAAATTAATTACCAAAGGCATTATTTTTGTTCGAAGAAAGTGATCCGGGCAAGATGTGCCCATTGGAGCCAAGCGCTCCAAATCATTACTGTTGATGAATTCCAAAACTGCTTCCGAGTCGGTAAAATGCCCTATCATCCTATTTTCCTGGGAACACAGTCCTCTTAAAATAGGCGCAATTTGAGCGGCTTGTGAAATCCTTTTTTCTGGAGGAGCAGCTGTAATTTTTTCCCCTCCAAAGACAACACCGTTTGACTTTATTTTGTCCACAATGTAAGCGGATGCTTTTTCAATAACTTCAAGACTGTTTACATAACATTCATAGGAAGTATCTCCCCAGGTAAATAAACCATGGCTCCCCAAGACTATACCTCTAATCCCAGGGTTGTTGTTCAGGCAGTTCTCTAACTGTAAACCCAGATCAAATCCAGGCCTTTGCCATGGAATCCACCCCATGGAATCACCCCATATCTCCTTAGTGATTTGTTCCCCATCTTTGGCGGCAGCAATAGCAATTAAAGCGTCTGGATGCAGATGATCTATATGTTTAAAAGGTAGCAATCCATGCAAAGGGGTATCTATAGAAGGTGCCTTACTATCTAAATCATAGATGCAATGGTTAAACAGGGCAACCATTTCGTCTTCATTTTCTATTCCCCTGTATACTTTCTTTAGGTTTTGTAGTCTTTCTACATAGAGACCTGCAATTCCAGACCTGGTAAGGGTACCAATATCACCCCCAGAGCCCTTGACCCACATTACTTCAACTTTATTTTTTGTTAGAGGGTCTATCTCAAAGGTCTTACAACTGGTATTTCCTCCTCCATAGTTGGTTATCCTTAAATCAGCTCCTAAAATATTGGAACGGTATAGGAACAATTCAACTTCATTTCCTGAAAGTTGATCTGCTTTTTCTTTATCCCATAGATAATCAACATATTGGTATTTCTTCTTTTTTACTTCCATGTTTTGGTTAGGCTACTTAAAAATTATCGTCCTCTTTCTTTACCTTGTATTGAATGCTAATATATAACCCCCATTATAAAACTGTATCCTGTGCTATGCTGTTATTGTTAATTTTGAAAGTATAGTTTTTGGATTTTCAGGCCATCCTTGATAAAAAACTATCAATGTTGACCCAGAATGTTATAATTATAAATTTTTTCTAGGCTCTTTAAGTCGGTCTTAATTCAAAATAGGAATAGACTATCAAAAGGTTACACCAGATATTTTGGTATTTGGGATATCAACTAGATTTGAAAAGGAATTTTTAAAATTGAAAAAATGTTGTTAACCTTACAATCAATCTAAACCTCTGTTTAAATGAATATGTTTAAATATATTCAGATTGATAAAAATTCACGTATCCCCAAGTATCAACAAATAGTGGATTCCATTATTTACAATATTTCCATTGGCAACCTTCAGATTGATGAAAAGATTCCATCAATCAATATGTTTAGTGAGGAATATCTTATTTCTAGGGATACTATTGAAAAAGCCTACAGTATTTTAAAGGAGCGGAAAATTATTTCATCGATTAGGGGCAAAGGATATTATATTGCTCGCACCCAATTGATATCCAAGATAAATATCTTGTTTCTGATAAATAAGCTGAGTACTTACAAAATGAAGATATACAATACCTTCATAAATAACATGGGTGGAAATTCACACACCGACCTTCATATTTATCATTGTGATGAGTCTTTGTTTTTAAACTTAATGGCAAAAAATAATAAATCATATGATTACTATGTAATCATGCCTCATTTTAAAACGAAAGACTTAAAACACATAAGTTACACTGATGAAGTATTGAAAACGATTAACAAAATCCCCAAGGGTAAGCTTATTATCATGGACAATAATAAGCTTGAAATTGATGGAGACATTGTAGAAATCTATCAAGATTTTGAAAATGATATCTATCAAGCATTGAAAGAGGGCCTTTCTAAAATTTCATCATACAAGAAATTGATTATGGTCTATCCCAAAAAATCGATTTACCCCTACCCTAAAAGGGTTTTGATGGGTTTTAAAAAATTCTGTACTGAATTTGATATGGATTTTGAAATTTTGGATGAAATATATGATGATATAATTCTCAAGAGGGGAGACTTGTTCATTACTATTGAAGAATCTGATTTAGTTAATTTAATAAATGAAATAAGGGACGGGGAGCTTCTTATTGGAAAGGATATAGGGGTTATCTCATATAATGACACTCAGTTAAAAGAACTGTTAAGGGTTACCGTAATTTCTACAGATTTTGAAGCAATGGGTGAAACTGCGGCCAGAATGATATTGAACAAGGAGAAAGGTAAAATTAAAAATCCGTTTCACTTTATCGATAGAAAATCTATCTAGTTTTAGCGTTTTTCTTTCTTTTGGTCCAGTTTATTGATTAAAAGATTTCATTTTCCTCTTCGGATAACATTTGTTGAAACTGCTTTTGCATGATATTTAATTTTTTTTGTGGCAAATTCGTTCCCTATTCCAAATATCATCTAAAAAGGGTGGTTCTTGTAACGTTCAAGATCAAAAAAATCATAGTTTTATAAGGAGAACAAAGGGAAATACTTTTAAACAAAGCAGTATGTCAGAAAATAAAAGAAGAAAGTTTTTACAAAGAGCCGTTCTTGGTGGTGGTGCTATTGTGGCCTCACCAACACTTGGATTTTCTGGCGATTATAAATCTACAAACCAACTTAAGCGCGTTTCCAAATCAAAAGTAAATAACGAAGAGCTTTCAATTGCGGTAATTGGGGCAGGGGGAATGGGTTCTGAGAATGTAAATACCATTCTTAAGCATGATGGTGTAAAACTTGTTGCAGTTTGTGATTTGTATCAAGGGAGACTAAAAGCTGCAAGTGAAAAATGGGGAGAAAATCTATTTTTAACGGATAATTATAAAGACGTACTTAAACGAAAGGATATTGATGCTGTTATAATAGGTACTCCTGATCATTGGCACAAACAGATTTCGATAGATGCCCTAAATGCTGGAAAGCATGTTTATTGTGAGAAACCAATGGTACATTCGGTTGAAGAAGGGCATGAGTTGATCAATACGTGGAAACGTTCTGGGAAGGTTTTTATGGTAGGGAGTCAGGGACTTTCTTCTTTAGGTAATGAAAAGGCAAAACAATTATTGGCAGATGGAGCAATTGGTGAACTGAATTATGCTGAAGGTTTTTGGGCACGGCACTCCCCCATTGGAGCGTGGCAGTATACCATTCCAACGGATGCCTCCCAAAAAACTGTAAATTGGAACCAGTTTGTATCAAATACAAAAAGAATACCTTTTGATTCCATTCGATTTTTTAGATGGAGGAATTATTTGGATTACGGTACTGGAATGTCTGGCGATTTGTTCGTGCATCTTTTTTCAAGCCTTCACTTTATTACCAATTCGTTGGGGCCAAATAAAATTAGTGCTATGGGAGGCCTACGGTATTGGAAGGACGGAAGGGAAGTGCCTGATGTTCTTTTGGGAATGTTCCAATATCCAGAGGTCAAGGAACATCCAGGTTTCAATCTTTCCTTGAGATGTAATTTTGTTGATGGCACTAGCGGAACCACATATTTAAAACTTGTTGGTAGCAAGGGTTCCATGGATGTGAAATGGGAAGAAGTGGTGTTAAGAAGGAACGCTACCTCTACAGATGACCCCTTTGAATTGGCCAAAATGAAAGAGGCCGGTATAGAACCAAATGACAGAAAGAAAATGGTCCCTCCAAGTGAAGTGGTCTATAAGGCAGAAAATGGATACAAAGGAGCACATTATGATCATCATGGAAATTTTGTGAATGCAATTAGAAATGGCACATCGGTAGTGGAGGATCCCATATTTGGATTTAGGGCAGCTGCTCCAGCTTTGTTATGCAATGAGAGTTATTTTAAAGATAAATTCATTAAATGGAATCCAATTACAATGGAAGTTGAAGAAGAATGATAATAAAGACAAGATGATTTTGGCTTTAAAAATCAATCATTTAAAATAAAATCAATGAAAAATTCAATTGAAATATGCTTGATTGGTATCTTTTTGCTAACTGGTTGTTTAGAGAAGGTTAAGGAAAAAGAGGTTGTAGCAGAACCACAAACCCAAAACTTGGAAAAGAACAAAGACTGGCTTTATCTATTTGATGGTACAACAACTGAAGGATGGAGAGGTTATAATTCCACAGAACTTCCGGCTAGCTGGATTATTGAAGATGGAGCATTAAAATCACTTGGAAAAGGTGGCGATATTGGAGGGGATATCGTATACAGTTCTCAAGAATTTGAAAACTTTGAACTTTATTTAGAATGGAAAATATCTGAAGGGGGAAATAGTGGTGTTTTTTATCATGTTCAGGAGGGAGAACAATATGAGTCGCCCTATCAGAATGCACCTGAGTATCAATTGATAGATCAGTTGGGATTTCCCCAAAAACTCGAAGATTGGCAGAGCGTTGGAGCGGATTATGGAATGTACATAACAGACAAGGCCAATTTGGTAGTAAAACAAGCTGGAGAATGGAATACCACTAGAATTGTATTTCAACCCAACAAGGTGCGGCATTGGTTGAATGGAAAGAAGGTTATTGAATTCATTCCTTGGTCAGACGATTGGAATATGAAAAAAGAGAAGGGTAAGTGGAAGGACTATCCTGATTATGGGCTTGCAAAAAAGGGATTCATTGGACTTCAGGACCACGGCAGCTTTATTTGGTTTAAAAATATCAGGATAAAGGAATTATAAATCGGAAAAAGGATATGCTTTCTTGAATTGTGATAAGAGATATGGAGAACTATCCATATTTGAACAACCATGTTTTTATTGAAGCCATGGAAATTGCTCCAAAAAGCTGGATTTTTTAAAGACTAATATAATATACCTGAAAACTACAGTAGCGTTTCTCTACCCATAACCCCCATAATTACAAAAATTGTGATAGAGATGGTCAAACAGCAAAAAGCTGCAAATAGGTTGTCGGGTGTGAATTCCTTTTTAATAGTGATAATCAATGCTTTCATGGGAACTTCTTTTGAACAAAGTTGGGAAGATTGGGGGTTTTACCCTTTTGGATTCGTTCAAAGAAAAGAAGATAGGATAAATGGTAAAGAGGACAGGTTTTATCGAAAAATATAGCTTTTCAACCAATTTTTGTGGTCAATAAAGTAAAGTTATGAAGATCGGATACTCTAGAATACTCAAAACATTGTTTTGCGCAACTTCTTGGCATACAATTTAAAACTATAATCAATTCCTCAATAATTTGAGCCTGTCAATTAGCATAAGGAGCTCGTCTAGTTTGTTTTTAGTCATTTGGAAGTACCATGGTTGATGCTCTTCTGCAAGAGATGCTGGCGCCTAATTTTAGAAATATTACCAATAAATTATTTACAACAACAAGAATCCTCTATAGCATATTTATAAACTATAGAGGATTTCATGCTAACTCACAAAAAAACTAACTCAAACTAATTATTTTATTAAATGCTTGGAGCTGGATACGGTTGGTTCCTAACAGGATCGTTCAAACTATGGCCTATGCCGTTGTTAAAAACGTAGTTATAATTTCTCAACCTTTCGTCCTGACTTGTTGCTGTACTTGGCAATGGAGCAGGACTCCTATTAACATCTATACGTAGTCTATTATCGCGTCTTAAAATAATCTTACCTGCATCACCCGGTATCAACGTTTGAAATTCGTAATTCACGTCAAACTCAATAAGAGGGTCGTTTTGGGTTATATAGGTTGTAATAATGTGATATTGTAAAATCAACCTTAAAACATCAATATCTGCCCTGGCCATTACTTGGGCAGGGGTTTCTCCTTCGGCAACCTCTTCAGAGCCTGTTATTAGTTCAATAACATCGCCCCCTCCTTCAAAAGCATTGTTGTTTAACATTAAATATGTTCTACCACTGTTAGGGGTATTGTATTCATCTATCATACCTGCTGCTTCTATGGCGGCAACTAAATAATTATAATTGTCACCATTGAATGTGCCATCTTCATTCAATCCATTGACTTGTGGTAGATTGAAAAATTCCCAAGCTGTAATAGTGTCATATGGATCCGTGAGGTCAACATCAGGCTCAAAAACAAATCTTTCTTGCAGGTCTATATCGCAGCCAAACAAAAACATTGTAAAGCTTGCCAATGCCAAAATCTTTATATTTTTTATGTTTTTCATCATTATCAATTTTGTTTATGTTGTGATTTAGTATCCTGGTGTTTGGCCTAACAATGGATTCTCAACCAAATGGTCATCAAAAATGGGGAACAACAATCGTTCTTGGGTCAAAGGGATACCTCCTGTAAGCGTGTCCAATATTGGGTTCATGACTTCCAAGGCTCTATTGGTTCTCCTAAGATCCCACCATCTTTGTGCTTCACCTACCAACTCAAGGTGACGTTCATCTAGGATAAAGATTTCCCGTTCGTCCATGGTTGCGCCGAATTCTACTGAATCAACAGGTGGTAATTGTCTTGCAGTTCTAAATTCATTTATCAATTCTAATGCCCTTGCATTATTACCAAGTCTATTCTCTACTTCAGCCAAATAAAGTATAATATTGGCATAACGGTACAATACCATATCACTATCGTCCAGCGATTGATTATAATTTACCTTATTATACTTTGCCAATCTTGCATTACCAAGACCTTTACTTTCCAAGTTTACATCATTTTCACGGGATAGGTAATATCTATAGTCCCCGTAGACTGGTGCAATGGAATCTTGTTCCATACCATTTTCATCGGTAAAAACCACTGTCTGGGTAAGTACTGGATCGGTATTTGGGTATTTTGTTACCCAGCCTAAAGAATCGATTGGAAACTTTTCCCTCCATTTATTTTCAAGTGCCGGTGATAGTGTGTAAGAAGGGATACCAGCAAAAAACAAGGCATAAATACCTGCTCTGTTACGATTACCTGACCCTGCATCCTCATTTAAACTGAAACCAATTGACATTATAAGCTCCGGTCCTTCCTGAACCTTCAAAGGTCCCATGCTTTCAGAATCCGGGTCGAAAGGATCTACGTTATCATTAAGGAAAAGGTTTTGCCATGCCTCGGCAGTTGTTACTAGGCTAAACTCATTGCTGTCAACAATCTTTTGTAAAGCTGTACGGGCGTTTGTATCATCACCCAAAAATCCGTATACCTCGGCTTGTAAGGCCCAAATACTGGTCAAAGAAAACCTATATGGTGCGGTAAATAAGTTCATGTTTTGCTCCGCTGCCAACATATCTGGTATAATTACCTCATTAATAATTGTATTGGCATCCGTGCGCGTTTTTTGCAACTCTGGTCCAGCACCCACTACAGGTTCTGTGAAGAGCGGGACAGCTCCCCATACCCTGACAGCTTGAAAATAAGCATATGCTCTCATCGCTTGAGCCTCACCAAGCAAATTGGAGTCAAAGCCATCAATTGTTGGAATATTGGCTATGGCATAATTAGCCCTGTTGATCATGTCATAAAAGTCATTCCATCGTATCACATTTGAATTACCTGAAGTAACGTCATTTGTGGTTAACTCAATATTATCCGCATTAGCGCCATCGTTTCCGTTGATGTAACTGTCTCCCCTGAGCTCCCCCCAATAATAATGCTTCAGCCTAAATGTAGGTTGCATAGCATCATACATTCCAATGATAGCTCCCAAGGCATCATTATTGTTTCTAAAGAAGTTGTTTGGATCAATTTCACTTATTGGCGATTCATCAACCAACTCATTACATGATATAGTACCTACGAATACCATAAGAATGGTAAGTACTAGTGTGATATAGTTTTTTATATTTTGAATTTTCATCGTTGTTGTTTTAAAATTTAAGATTAAGACCTAAAATTACCTCACGATCGTTGGGGAACCTTAAGTTATCAACCCCCGGTTGTAATGGGTTGCCTCTGGTACCTAATTCAGGATTAAAACCTTTGTAATTTGTCCATGTCAATAAATTATTGCCCGATACAAAAAATGAACATTTCTTAAGAAAGCTTATCCTCTCGAGCACTTTTTGTGGCAAGTCATATCCTAATCGTACAAATCGTAATTTGATAAAGCCGCCGTCGCTTACAAAAAAGCTGTTGGGTCTGTCCCTGTTTTGTGGCACACGGGTTAGTCTAGGGTAAACCGTAACGTCTCCTGGGTTTAGCCAAGCTCCTTCAATACGATCAGGACCTGGGGTCTCGTTTGAAGAGTTCAAATCGTTACGTGTTTCATCCCATCGTCTCCATAGATCATTACCTAGGGTAAAATCAAAAAGAAAACTCAAACTGATATCTTTATATTTAAAGTCATTGGAAAATCCACCAAAGGCTGTTGGCAGACCATTACCTATTACCTGTCTATCCTCATTGGTGATGACAAAATCACCATCAACATCGTCCCAGATAATATCGCCACCTTCGGCAACACGCCCATCATTTCTAATCTGATTAACATTACCTGTAAATTCTTGACCGTTCAAGGTATAATTAGCAAAGTTGCCAGAACCGTCAAAATTTGGGGTAAGCTGTACGCCATCATCTGTAAATGCATTGGATTCATCGTATTGATATACACCAAGATTTTTGAAGCCAAAAATATTACCTATAGGTTGGCCTTCTTCAATCAAATAATCCCCTGATTGAAATGGAGTGCCTTCAAATAATCTAGTAACTTCATTTTCCTGAAAACTTATGTTGAAATTACTATTCCAACTGAAATTTTCAGATTGGATGATGCTGCCGCCTACATTTATGTCAATTCCTTGGTTACGAACGGCACCAACGTTCTGACGAATTCCACTAAAACCTGATTCTTCTGGCAATGGAACACTTGCTAAAAGATCTTCGGTGTCTTTTCTCCAAACATCAAAGTTAACGGTTAACCGATTTCTGAACATGCCTAGGTCAAAACCAATATTGGTAGCATTAGTGCTTTCCCAGCTTAGTTCAGGATTTCCCAACCTAGAAGGTGCAACACCACTTATCCCATCATAAACCGCCCCCGGTTCAAAAGCTGATGTAAATTCATAATCACCAATTCGATCATTCCCTGTTTCACCATAACTAGCTCGTAATAGCAGGTTGTTTAAAATGTTGTTCCCTTGTAAAAAAGGTTCGTTGCTAACCCGCCAGCCAATAGACCCAGATGGGAAATAACCAAATTCTTTGTTTTCACCGAATCGAGAAGACCCGTCACGTCTTATTGTAGCACTAATCAAGTATCTGTTGTCAAAGTCATAGTTGAAACCTGCAAAAAGCGAGAACAAATTACTTCTTGTATCAAAGGTTTGATCAGCATTAATACCCAGTCCATCTGGGTCTACATTGTTAAATGTTTGAATGTCTTCAGAAACAAAAAGAGCATTTGAAATACCAAATTCCTCTTGATACCGCTTCAATATCTGCATACCGGCAAATGCTGATACACTATGTTTTCCAAATTCGTTAGTATAATTGACGAAGTTTTCTTGTTGAATATCATAATCGATACGATCTCTATAGCTAGCCAAAGGATTCGTATTTCTAGGGTTTAATACCAATAAGGGTTCAAAGTTATTGTTCCTTCTTAATCTAAAGTTGATACCTAGGGTAGACTTAATGGAAAAGGAAGGGGTAATGTTATATTGGGCCGAGTTAAAGCTCTGCCCCCTCCATGTTCGTAAGCGCTGTTGACGCAATCGTGCTTCCGCAACAGGGTTTTGACGACCCGCAATTTCGGGGGTCAAATCGCCGTTGGGTTCAAAGATGGGAAAGTAGGCGATTCGTTCCACTAACTGTTGGAATACCTGTCCTTCATTAAGTCCGCTAAATTCTTCGAAAGATGCATTAAAAGAAGAACTGAGGGCTAATTTTTTGTTAGGTGTAAAATCAAGCTTGAAACGGGTGTTTATTCTTCTGAAACTACTGTTCACCACAATACCTTCTTCATTTAAATAACCTGTGTTCCAATAAGCACGTACTTTATCACTACCTGCACTTACAGCTACATTTATTTGATTTCTAGTACCAGCTCTTGTAATCAAATCTTGCAGATCGAACGAATTTCTAAGCAATAGACTTAAGGAATCACGTTGGTTACCTGTAGGGTTTAGTCTTTGTGCGTCCGTTCTTCGCACATCTTCGTAAAACAAACGCTGCCTTGTATTGGCAACTGGAATGGCCCCATTCAAGGTATTAATACCAGTTACAACATTTACATCTATACTTACATCCCCAGCTTTACCGGATTTTGTGGTAATCAATACAACTCCGTTTGCACCTCGCGTACCATAGATTGCAGTTGTTGCTCCATCTTTTAATACTTCCAAGGAAGCAATATCGTTGGGATCGATATTATCAACATTATCCAATTGTTGACCATCTACTACATATAATGGCCCTGTACCGCCCGCACTGAAGGTAGAGGTACCTCGTACCCGAATATCAAAACCAGCTCCTGGACCACCGTTTGTTGCAATTTGCACTCCTGCTAAACGCCCTTGTATTCCTTCGAAGGCATTTGTGGGTGTCACTTCTGCAATCTTTTCAGCTTTTACAGTAGATAAAGCTCCCAATACTTTTTCACGGGACACGGTAGCATAGCCAATTACCACGACCTCATCTAGGTTTTGGGTGTCCTCCTCAAGTGCTACATTGATGGTAGCTGCATTTACCGTAATTTCTTTGGCATTAAATCCGATGTAAGAAAAAACGAGAATCCTAGAGCCTTGCCCCAGTCGTATGGAGTAGTTACCATCAAAGTCAGAAGATACTCCATTTGCTGTTCCTTTTTGCACCACATTTACCCCTGGAAGAGGTTCTCCGTTTACATCGGTCACCGTTCCCGTGACTGCTTGTATTTGTGCAAATGAAGACGAAACGGAAAATATACATAATACCATTGTCGCCATAAACGCCAAACCAGCAAAACGGAACCGTTTGTTAGACTTTTTTTTCATTTCAAGTTTAGTTTAGTTAAATTAATTTGTTCAAGCTTTACTAATTTCTTATAGAGAATATTGCTGATAGGTCAACAAAAGCCTCTTAGATTTAGTAATTCGTTAACAATTATATAAACTTGAAATTTTTAGGGCATCCTGTACTGTGCTGAACTAATGCTTTTAATTCAAAAAAGAAAATATTTTGTGCGAAAAAACATATAAATAACAATCAAGATACTTCAAAAAAATCCCCAACATATTAAATTGATGTTGGGGACTACTAACTCAAATCGCTATTGTAATCTATATTTTTCTTGTACTCATTTTTATGAAATTATTTACCACCCAGGATTTTGTTGAATATTTGGGTTCTGGGAAATAACATTTGCAGGTATGGGCCATAAATAATGCCTGGACTCGTCGAATTCAGGTATAAAATCCGTGTCCTTACGTACATCTATATATGGTATACCATCTATTTCAGTAATTTCTACATTAGCACCTTCGTACCTTGCTTCTGCCGCTGCATCGAATCGTATACCAAAATCTGATTGTCCAAAAAATCGCGGGCCTTGCTTCCAACGTCTTACATCATGGTAGCGATGGCCTTCCAAGAAAAGTTCAACCCTTCTTTCCCTGCGTATCTCAACAATCAAAGATGAAACTCCCATATCTGCATATCTTGGATCCATAGGTGGATTTATATCCAAACCAGGCATATTTACCCTAGACCTTAACAGATTAATAGAAATGTCCAAATCTCCTTGAGTTAGTGTTCCCAATTCTGCTTTCGCCTCTGCAAAGTTCAAAAATACTTCACCCAATCTCAAACAAGGGGGGGATGCAATATGTTGGTTTCTAGGACGTTGTTCATCCTCTGCATTCCAGTGCTTTACCACGTGATATCCGGTATTGGATCTATTTCTGCCTCCCGTCATACCTACTAATCTTGGATAATCGAAATCATCATTGGGATAATTAAGTAATTCTTTATCCGCTGGATTCAATACACATTGTCTTAGACGCGAATCGCGAGCCACAAAAACATCCTCTATTTGTGCATCTCCGGCATAAAGGGGTGATAGAGAAATCGGCAATCCGTCTTCACAAAGAACATCTTCCACAAAGCTTTTTGTGGCACCTCCGTTATAGTTCCAAAACAAACGTGATGCAAAATGACCGTTAATCAACGACTCATATTTACGCCAGTAGATTACCTCCGAGTTTCCTTCTTGAGTTGTTGAAGATGATGCATAGCGGTAATCCCCTACAGGGTCACCAGTGCTATATAGTGTAAAACCTCCATTGTCCATCAATTCTTTTGAGGCCACTACGCACTGTTCCAGCCAAAAATCGGCATTACTAAGCCCATGATATTTTCTCCAAGTACCCTCAAATAGACACACTCTGGATTTTACGGCTAAGGCTACCCATTTATCAACGCGGCCTGGGTTTCCCCCATTTTCCCAGTCCTCTGGTAGACCGGCAATGGCAAAATCCAAATCCTCCAATACTTTTTGCATTACAAAATCACGGTTATCCCTAGGGTTGAACAATTCTTCTGAATCTATGTTCAATACCTTATCAATCCATTGTACATCCCCGAACCTTCTGACCTTATCTGAATAGAACCACCCCCTGAACAAACGAGCCTCGCCCTTATACCTGTTAACGATTTCCTCACTTAGCCCAGCCCTGTCATAATTTTCAAGTCCGAAATTAATAGATCGTATAAAATCCCATCCAGTATACCCCATGGGCCTAGGATCATTGTCAATATTATGTTTGCCTGCCCTTACCCGGTACATTTCTATTGCTCTTGGGTGTGTCGCTCCCAGATTATCGCTCATTTCGTCTTGCCACCATATACCGTGGTAAAACAATACTCCGGGGCCAGGACCCAAGCCCATCATAATGGGATAGTCTCTATCGTTTTTGGCAATGTCGTATAAGCTATTGTTATAATTGACAATATCATTTTCGTTTGAAAAAAATGTCTCATTACTTACCTCGTCAAGTGGCGTACGATCTAAGAAATCGTCACTGCAGGACAGTATGCCCAACACTATGATTGTTAAAAGATATTTTATAATTTTCATTTGTTGTAATTTTTTGTTTTTAAATCTATCGGCTTTTAAAATCTTAACTATTAAAAGCCCAACACCATTCCAACACTATAGGTTCTCAATAATGGAAAATCTATTGAATTGTCAAAAATATATTCAGGATCCAAAGGCTTTCGAATTTTGGAATATTCCCAAACATTTTGCCCTGCCACATATAACCTGAAACTAGACAGGCCTATCTTATCAGTTATTGAAGTGGGGAATGCATAACCAACATTAAGGTTTTTAAGTCTTATATAAGCCGCGTTCTGCAAAAATCGAGTTTGTTCAGTATAATTTTTGGCGTCTGTCTGAATTTCTGGAAAATATGCATTTGGATTATCTGGAGTCCAAGTATTGGTCAACCAAGATTCATCACCATTATACGAACGCCACGGGAAAAACCATGTCCAGTTTTGGTTACCCGGATAATAGTCTCTTTTTCCAACCCCTTGAAAGAATGCGTCTATGGAAAAACCTTTATAACTTATTCCGGTATTTATACCATAAGTATACCTTGGCGTTGTATTACCAATAATTCTTCTATCACCAGGATCGTCAAGCGTATTGATGCCAGGACTAATTTCTCCGTCACCATTAAGATCTCTAAATTGAATATCCCCTGCTCTCCATCCGTTACCAAGTCTAGATTGACTTTCATTAAAGGCCGCTACCTCTTCATCAGTTCCTCCTTGAAAAATACCAACGGTCTCATACCCCCATATCTCGCCAATCTGTTGGCCTTCATAGTAATTACTGCTCGCATTTGCGGATAAAGCATTTCCATTACTGGGATTACCTGGAATGGCCCCTGTAGGATTATCATACTTTGTTATTTCCGAAGTCCAATCCGCTACATTCAAATTAATGAAGTAGCTAATGTTATCCCCAATTTTGTCACGCCATTTTATGGATGCTTCCCAACCTTGGGTCTTTAGGTCGGCCCCGTTTTCCCTTGGGGCGGCAGCTCCTAAAACATCAGGATAAGCCCTTCTTAAGAGCATATCAAGGGTTTCTCGGGTATATACATCAAAAGACATATCCAATTTATTTTTGAACATCACAACATCTAAACCAAGGTTGGTACTTACTACACGCTCCCAAGTAAGACTTGGACTGACCAATCCTGGGGCACCAACAGTTGGAATTAGTCCTGAAGACAAAACATTATTTGATGTGCCTACACTAAGTGAGGGTATGTAGGGATAAAAACTATCATTTCCTAGGAGCTGGCTTCCAGAGCCTAAAAGTTGGTTACCTAGTTCTCCATAGGAGGCTCTTAACTTAAGATTATCGAGCCACTCACGAGTGCCCGACATAAAGTTTTCGTTAGAAATTCTCCACCCTGCGGAAATTGAAGGGAAAAGCCCAAAACGGTCTCCTGCAGGAAAACGTGATGTGCCATCATAACGGGTGCTGGCTTCCAAAAGATATTTGTCCTTATAAATGTAATTTAAGCGATAAAAATAGCCTCTAAGGGTAGCATGTCCTTTTCCACCTTCTATAAATCTATTCCCAGTAGTTGCCCCTATGTCAATAATGTTTGGCGAAACCAACTGGTTTGCATCACCAGCAATACGTTGGTTGAAATCCCATTCTTGGTTGTAACCAAAAACCATTTTTATGTAGTGGTCATCCAAAGAATCTAATTCATATTCCCCAAAAAGGTTCAATACATAATATTGGTTAAAGTTTCTTTGTATCTCAATATCGTCATCCCCTACAACCTGTACCGGGTTATCTTGTTCAAGGTTAAATGAAACCACCTCATAGGCCGGTCTAAAGCTTTCAAACTGCCTGGTAAATGTATTATAGGAGAAATTACCGTTCAGGGTAAGGTTTTTAATGGGATTGGCTACTAGGCCACCCCTTAACCATATATCCTGGGTCGTGAACTTGGTACGCCCCCCATTTTCCAATTGTGCATAAATTGGGAACGCGTGGTTCCAACTCATACCCTCGTATTGTTCATACCCAGGTATTAAGGGTACGCGGTATGGACGTATGGGTTCAATCCGGATCAATGTATTTATATCCACAGCAGCTGGCTTATCTGAATTTTCAAAATTTGCAGTAATCTGGCTATCGAATGTTAACCAATCCGTGAGTTTATAATCTGCCTTCGCTAGAATATTATATCTTTTAAAATTATCATTTGCTGGATGATTATAAAACCCGTCGGTATTAAAAAGTCCAAAAGAAGTGAAGTAATTGGTTTTTTCAGTGGCACCTGAAATGGTCAAATCAATTTTTTGTCTAGGTGAAGTTGCATTGACCAAATCGTCCACCATACCCGGGTTTTCATAATTTACAAAACTACCGTCAATTACTTCCCATGGTGCATTGTTTGCCGGATCTGCCCAATATTGCTGAAGTCCTTGTAAATAAGCTTCATCGTATCTAGGATCTCCACCATTTCTTTCTTGTGCCTTATTTCTTTCCAAAGCATAGATATATCCATTGTCTATTTGGTTAATATTAAAGATAGGTTTGTTCCAAGATAGCTGTGTGCTCAATTGAACGTTAGTTTTACCAAGGGAGCCTTCCTTTGTCTTTACTAGAATTACACCAAAAGCGGCCCTTGCCCCGTAGATTGCAGCCGAGGCACCATCCTTTAATACATTTACGCTCTCAATGTTCTCCGGATTGATACGGTTGAGATCCATAGGTACACCATCAACAAGTATTAAAGGAGACCCCCCGTTAATAGATTCAAAACCCCGAATATTAAACTCCGGACCTTCCGTAGGGTCACCGCTAGTTACAGTTACATTAAGGCCTGGTACCACCCCTTGTAATCCCTCTCCAACATTGGCGATGGCCCTATTCTGTAAAACCTCAGCTGTTGCGACGGATACGGCACCGGTTAAATTTGCTTTTTTCTGAGTGCCATAACCCACAACAACTACTTCATCCAAGCTTTGAGTATCTTCATCAAGTGTTACGTTAATGTTTGAGGCATTGACTGTTACTTCTTTGGTATTGAAACCAATAGAAGAAAAGATTATTACTCGCGATCCTGGAATTAATCTGATTGCATAATTGCCATCAAAGTCGGCAGATACCCCATTTGTTGTTCCTTTTTGAACCACATTTACCCCAGGAAGAGGTTCTCCGTTTACATCGGTCACCGTACCCGTCACTGCTTGTATTTGTGCAAATGAAGACGAAATGGAAAATATACATAATACCATCGTCGCCATAAACGCCAAACCAGCAAAACGGAACCGTTTGTTAGACTTTTTTTTCATTTCAAGTTTAGTTTAATTAAATTGATATGGTTAATATTTACTAATTTATTAAGAAGAATATTGCTGAAATAACAGCAAAATGGACTTATATATAGTAATTCAATAACAATTATATAAACTTGAAATTTTCATAGCATCCTGTGGTGTACTGTAATTATCTAAAAATAGTTTGTTTTATAAAAAAATATAAGATAAATACTTCGAAAAAATAACTTATTTTCTTATGAAAATTTTAAAGAAAAAACAAATGTTCAGAATTTTGCACTCAGAACAAAAGTTGAACTTTTGAAGAATTACAAAGAAAAACGGTCTATGAAGTGAAACTTGTTTTTTATGTCAATAGGGTTATTGTTTAAGATCATATTTGCAGCTTCTTCCCCCATTTTTTTAAAGTTTGTACTCATTACTGTAATCCCTAAAAGTTCCTTTAGTGGGGTGTCATTGTAAGAAATAATACCGATATCCTCTCCCAATTTATAATGGCGGTCTCTTACCTGTTTGACCAAGTTTACAAGATCTCCTTCCTCTATTATTATGTAAAGGTCATTTAGTTGTAACTCCATACTATCATAAATCTCATCAAGTATTTCATAGTCTATGGCATGTTGAATACAGAACCTTTTAAACCCCGTAACTATGCCCTTGGGGTAAGGATATACTGCTTTGCTTGGATATACTAGCATAATTTTCTTGTACTTATTCAACTTTTCCAAAGCAGTGGTCAAAGCATCATAAATATCTTCGGTAAAATCCTGATAAATTCTTCCAGATTCCTTTGATAGACTTTTGAGGTTACGATCCATTATTATCAATTTACCATTTGGTATGGAATGAATGGTTTTCAGGATGTCATCAGTACAGCCCATATGTTGCAAATTCTCATTTTTAAAATGTGGCATGATGACATAATAATCATAAAGATTTTTCTTTTTATCTAAAATATCCCTGAAAACTAAGGGTTCGCAATGGTATATATCAAGGTCAACCTTTGCGTTCGCGCCCAGCGTGTTTACAAAAGAATTGAAAATGCGCATTTTGTATGTGCTCAGTTTATTGATCAAGAAAAGAACGTTTGCTTGGATGGATAGGTCCGTTTTTGCAATGTAATACCCCTTACCTTTTACTGATGCTATAATATTTTGTTTTTTTAAGAGTCCATAAGCCTTTTCAACTGTATCTCTAGACAATAAATACTCTTCACTTAGTTCATTGATAGAAGGTATTTTTTGCCCCATACCTAAACTGCCCATATGAATACTCTTCATTATCGAATCCATTACTTGTTTGTATTTGGGGATTCTAGAGTTTGTATCTATGTTTATATATTCCAATCTTTTCAAAATACTTTATTTAATAGTGACTTTCAATGGGTTATTTAGGCGCTTGGCAAATTCATCGATGTAAGCTTCCCATTCTGCCTTATCAGTGTACTGACCACTTTTTTCCCATCCAAAACCTGCATAATAAATGGCTTTCCCATCATTAATTTTGATATGTGCAAAAAGATTGCTTTCATCTTTTCTATCAGTTTGATAATGTTCGTGACCTGCCATCGCGTTTTCAGGAACAACAATAGCGGTTCCCAGTTCCGAATCTTCATGGGGTTCCCAATAACTAACCCATCCATTTTCTTGATTTACTCCAACTTTCCCATTTTTTTCATGAAGTGTGAGACCTGCTGATATCGTATCAGTACCTTTTAAGCTAATCTCAAATCTTGATAGGTTGTTTCCGTAATCCAGCGATATCTTTTTTTCTTCTGATATTTTGTTGCCAGCGGCATCCCAATCGGCATAAGAGAGTGTAAAACTTGTCCGTATAGGTCCTATGTTCAACGTTTTCCATGAAGTGAAATTTCTAGAAATATAATAGGTGGTATCTATCTTTTTTGCGATGCCGCCAACTCCTCTGCTTATGCCAACATGGAAATTATCCAGTCCTTCACCGTCATCTTTATGATAACTACCATCCGTTTCCAGTTCCTTCTTATACCATTTATTGATGATAGGGTAATCAACACGTTTTAACCAAGCATCAATGCCGCTGGATAATGTTCCTCCTTTAACTCCATCTTCAATCATTTTTTGTGCGGTTGGGCCGTAGGTCCTGAAGGCAACGCGATTGTTTTCCCAAGCGTAATCGTCCGTTCGTTCGGGCACAAATCTTGAATAACAAGCTGGAACACTATCTTTTTGCTTTGTTGCTTCAGAAAATGTTAGCTCGTATACTTTTTCACTATTGGCTGCAATTTCAGGTTGGAATAAAATCGCATCCATTTCTCCATCTCCATCTGAGTCTACTAGCTGTGAAGTAATTTCAGTTTTGTTTTCTGTATCCAAGAGTACAATACTACCTTTTACATTAACTAGTTGAAGCGAAGCAATGTCTACAGAGACTGTTTCGAAAGAACGGTTTGTATCCATAGTATTCTTTACAATGATCTGTTGGTTCTTTTTTGATTTTTCTTCGCATGAGAAAGCTATGATTGAAAAGATAGCTATCAGCAAAAGATTGATTTTTCTCATAATTGATACTATTTAATTTTCATTGGTAGGCTTTCCTATCGTGGCCAGGATACCACCATCAACGTATAGGATGTGTCCATTTACAAAATCGCTTGCTCTTGAGGACAAGAATATGGCCGCTCCTGCTAAATCATCTGGGTCTCCCCATTTTGCAGCAGGTGTGCGATTTATAATAAACTCGTTGAAAGGATGGCCATCAACCCTAATCGGGGCCGTTTGGGAAGTAGCAAAATAGCCCGGTCCGATACCGTTTACCTGGATATTGTGTTTGGCCCATTCCGTTGCCATATTCTGAGTCAGCATTTTAAGTCCTCCTTTTGCGGCTGCATAAGCTCCAACCGTATTTCGACCCAATTCGCTCATCATTGAGCAAATGTTGATGATTTTTCCTTTCTTACGGGACATCATGGTCTTGACTACATGTTTGGAAACGATAAAGGGACTCACCAAATCAATATCGATTACTTCTTTGAAATCAGCGATTTCCATTTCTTCCAAAGGAGTTCTTTTGATAATGCCTGCATTATTTACCAAAACATCGATAGGTCCAACCTCACTTTGAATCTTGCTTATGGCATTAATCACCTCATCTTCATCAGCCACATTAAACTTGTAGCCCACAGCCTTGATACCCTCCCTTTTATAAAGCTTTACGGCGTCATCAATTTTTTGCTGTGATGAATTTCCATTAACAACAATAGTGGCTCCTGCTTTACCGAGTCCTTTGGCCATAGCCATGCCCAATCCATGTGTGCTGCCAGTAACCAATACGATTTTCCCGGTTAGGTTGAATAGTTCTGTGCTCATTGCATTATCTTAAATCTGTTATCTTGGTGGCATCCATATCACCATAATCCATATTTTCTCCTGCCATACCCCATATAAAAGTGTAGTTCGAAGTTCCTGAACCACAATGGATAGACCATGGTGGTGAAATAACGGCTTCGTGGTTCTGCATCCAGATATGACGTGTTTCTTGGGGCTGTCCCATAAAATGACATACAGATTGTCCTTCGGGAACATCCAAATAAAAATAAACCTCCATCCTTCGGTCATGTACATGTGCTGGCATAGTGTTCCAAACACTTCCCGTGTTCAACTCGGTCATTCCCATCTGCAGTTGACAGGTCGTGACTATCCCACCAATGATCATTTGGCTCACAGTACGATCATTTGCCGTTTCTAGAGAACCAAGCTCCAATTTATTGGCCTCCGAAAGACTAACCTTTTTAGTAGGGTAGGTTGTATGTGCTGGTGCTGAATTCAAGTAGAACATGGCTGGCTTGTTCTTATCATTGCTCTTGAAAACAATTTCTTTATTGCCCATACCAATATATAGGGCATCTTTATTGCCCAATTCAAAGGAAGTACCATCTACTTCAACTGAACCCGAATCGCCTACATTTATAATTCCAAGCTCACGTCTTTCTAGAAAATAATCTGCCTTTAATGGGTCGATTTTATGTAGTTTGAGTGGATTTTCTGGAACTGCCGAACCAACTATATAGCGGTCATAATGGGTATAGGTCAGATTGATTTTACCTTTTTGCATAAGATTGTCTATCAAAAACTCATCCCGCAGTTCGGTAGTATCGTATTTTTTTACAGCTTTTGGGCTTGAGGCGTATCTAGTTTGGTAGGATATTGACATAATATTTATTTTCTATTTGTTAGCTATTTGTTTCCTTTCTACTCTTTTCTAACCACTCCTTTTTCAAATAATATGAGCGATAATACCTCAGACTTTACTACCTATTCTATTGAATTCTTTTGGCTACTTTTAGAAGTGTTTTGCTACAAACCAAAAAAAGAAAATTTGTGCCTTTCATTAACTATAACTGTGGCAGATTTACAGAATAAAACGCGACTGGTATCAGTTAAAACAATTACTTTTTTTTAGAATCAAGTACTTAAAAACATGATAACACCGCTTACTCAAATTTCAAGCTTTTAATTGAAAGGAACTAGTGGGTCACCTGCACAAATAGTCCAAAAAAAGGGGTAAATAAGTCCAACATATCGTTTCTAAAAGTACTAAAGGTGAAAAATGCAGCTATCCTGTGGTATCTTGTTTTTTGATTCATTTTTTTAGGAATTCTTTCCAAAAAAAACAGTATTATGATATACTCCATGCGTGCAAGCCGCCAGTCTTATTGTTTTTCTCTCTTGATGTTTCTGTCCCATGAACTTCCATAGATTTCACAATTCTTCAATGGGTCAGAAGTTGAGTGTTTGGCTGATTTTAGTTATGCGGGCTATGCTTTTGGTGAGATGGGAAATGATAGTTTTGAAAATAGTGGGCTTATTGTTATTGAACTCAATGCAAGGTGGATTTTTTAATAGTCTAATTGGAATTAAAGGGAATCATCCAGTTAAGATAGCCTACTTGTTTAAGCGCTTGCATGGAATTAAAAAATCAAAACCTAGAACATATTCTCTTATCATATGATTATCAACTAAATGTACGGCTTCGATATTAACACAAGTTATTTTTATATTAGGGCTAAACTTAAATTCGTTAGCCTTACATAGCTCACGGGATTTCTATGAAAAACCTATATACATTCTGTTTTGTTTTTTTTAGTGTTTTTTGCTTTGGTCAAAGTCCAGACAAGGCCTATCAATTTAAACACCTAAATACTAGTGATGGACTTTCCCAAAGTTCCGTTATCGCAATGGAGCAAGACAGATTAGGGCGCATGTGGTTGGGTACACGGGATGGACTCAATGTGTATGATGGCACCATGTTTAAGGTGTACCGCACTATTTTAAACGATAGTACGTCCATCAGTAATAGCGATATTCTTTCAATAAAGGAAGATAGTGAAGGTTTTTTATGGATAGGTACTTATAACGGGTTGAACAGATATGACCCTATTAAAGATACCTTTGAACGGTTTTATCATTTCAAGGATAAAAATTCGCTAAGTAACAATACGGTTTGGTCAATTGAGGAAGTTACAAATGGTGATATTTGGATTGGAACCTCAAATGGATTGTCTATCTACAACAAAGAAACAAATGAATTCACCAATGTGTACAATAATGGTGATTCAGTTTCTGATAACGAAATACCATCTAATTATGTTCTAAGCATTAAGGAGGCCAATAATGGCACAATTTGGGTAGGTACATCAAAAGGTTTTTGTAAAGCTATAAAAGAAGAGGAGCATACTATTGACTTTCAACAATTCAGCCCAAGCAATTATCATGAACAACCCTTTGTACAGACCATTTCAGATTGTGGGGAAAACAGTATCTGCGTAGGGACTAAAAACATGGGGTTGTTGAGTTTTGACTTGATTTCTGAACGATTTCTTACCAATTCCCGTACCATTGAATATAAAGATGTAAGAGCAGTTGCAGCTGCAGAGGAAGGTGTTTTATGGGTGGGTACCTCTAAAGGAATCATTTTATTGAATAACAATGATATTTTAAAAAATATCGCTTACGAACCTGAAAAGCAAAACGGTATAAGTCACAACTATATTAAATCCATTTTTAAGGATAGGAAAGGATCTATTTGGATAGGCTCCTATTACGGGGGAATAGATATTTGGGATGTTTCCAATGCCAACTTTATCAACTATAAAGAATCTTCAGGCAAAAATAGGTTAGGACATAAGGTAGTGAGTTCTATAGTCAGCGACAATAAAGAGAATCTATATTTTGGAACCGAAGGTGGTGGGGTAACGGTTTTTGATAAAAAAGGGAAAGAACCACGTTACATCAATACATCAAATACCAATATTCTCCAAAGTGATAATATCAAATCATTGCTTATTGATGATAACTTACTTTGGGTGGGAACCTTTAACGGTGGAGTCGAAATTTTCAATATTGAACAAAATCGGTTTGAAACAAGTATCCTATCTAAAGAGTTGGATGACATATTAAACGAGACAGGAGTTTATACCATTAAAAAAGGTATAGAAGGGGATTATTGGTTTGGTACATTTGGGCAAGGACTCGTTCGCTATGATTTGAAGAAAAAAACATATAAGGTATTTGGTCATAAGCCGGAAGTAGATAAATCCGTTTCAAGTAACAGAATTCGTAGTTTAATGATAGATAAGGGTGCAAACGTGTGGGTAGGTACGCAAAGTGGTCTTAATCTATTGCCTTTCTCCAATGGAGGATATACATCGGACAAGATAACTAGATTTTTTTATGATAATGAAACAGGGTCTGGTGATGATATTCTTACAATTTTTCAAGATACAAGTGGTGTAATCTGGATTGGAATAAGGGCAAAAGGCCTATTTCGCTTTGATGGCAAAAAATTTCAAAAAATACCTTTAAATACCAATATACAGGTAACCTCTATTTATGCCATTTTAGAGGATGTTGACAATACATTATGGATGAGCAGTAACCAAGGTTTAGTGAAATATAATACTTACGAAGGTTCGTTTGTTCTATATAGTGGAAAAGATGGACTAGTGGGAAACGAGTTCAGTACCGGCGCGGCTCTTCGGCCAGAACCCTCAAAATTCTATTTTGGGGGGGCGGAAGGTGTTTCTTATTTTGATTCTAAGGCAATCGCTAAAAATTCTTATGTACCGCAGGTTTTATTAACTGATTTGAAGATTAAGAACGAGACAGTATCTGTCACCAATGAAAATGGTATTTTAAATCAAAGTATGCCTTTTACCAAGCAGATAACACTTGATTATAATAAGGCAAATTTTTCCATTGATTTTACAATCCCCAACTTTATTAATCCAAATAGCAACCAGTACCAATATCGTATGGTAGGATTAGATGAAAATTGGACGCTCACCAATCAATCCAAGGCGAACTATACCATACAGAGGCCAGGGGATTATGTATTTCAAGTAAAAGGAGCAAATAATGATGGATATTGGAACCCTGAGCCTACTATTTTGAAAATTAAGGTTCTTCCTGCTCCTTGGCTAAGTAATTGGGCAAAAATCTTATATAGTCTTTTATTTTTAGGAGTACTTTTTGGGTTGATTGGTATTATTCGTTCAAGAACAAAACTCAAACATAAATTGGAATTGGAACATTTGGAGCATGAGCGCAATAAAGAGCTCAACAATGCCAAACTAAGATTTTTTACCAATATCTCCCACGAGTTTAGAACGCCCTTGACCCTTATTACTGGACCTTTGCAACAATTGTTGACAGATTATAAGGGGAGTAGGGTCGTTTATCAAAAGTTGTTGGTGATAGAAAGTAATGCCAAACATCTATTGCAGTTGATAAACAGGCTGATGGACTTTAGGAAATTAGAGCATAAAAAATATAAACTTGAAACTGCTGAAGGTAATATTGTAAAATTTCTAAAGGAAATCTACCTCTCTTTTTCTGAATTTGCCAAAGGAAACGGTTACGAGTACCTATTTGAAACGGAGCAGTCTAAAATTCTTGTGTATTATGATCGTTCCAAACTCGAGCAAGTATTTTACAATTTGATTTCCAATGCATTTAAATATACTCCTTACGGTGGAAAGATTATTATTAGTGTAAAAGAAGATAGAGGATCGGTATTTGTAGATGTTAAAGATTCAGGACGTGGAATACCTGAGAAATATAGAGATAAAGTATTTGATCGGTTTTTTGAAATACCCGATTTCACTAAAGATGAAAACACTCGCGGTACGGGAACTGGAATCGGTTTATCCATTGCCAAAAGTATAGTGGAGCTTCATAAAGGAACTATTTCGGTTGTTAGCAATAATTCATCTGGAAGTACCTTTAGAGTAGCTTTGAAATTAGGAAGACTCCACGTCAACGATGATGAGATAATCAAGGATTTTAAGTTTAGTGATGATCTAGGTCTTTATACTTCGCAATTACAGCAAAAGTTACCCGATATTTCGATAACTTCAAGCGAACTGTTGATGACTGAGGAACGTGATGTAGTTCTTATAGTTGAGGATAATGTACCCTTGAGAAACTTTATTAAAGATATATTACAGGATACTTATAATGTACTAGAAGCAGGTAATGGAAAAGAGGCGCTGGAAAAAGCTTTGAAATATATTCCGTCCTTAATTGTTTCTGATGTGATTATGCCCGTAATGGTAGGGACAGAACTTTGTGCAAAGATTAAAGAGAATATTCAAACAAGCCATATTCCTGTAATATTGCTTACTTCGAGAACATCTTTGTTATATAAGTTTGAAGGTTTGGAGAGTGGTGCGGATGATTACATAAGCAAGCCTTTTGATGTTATGGAATTCAAACTCCGAATTAAAAACCTGATAGATTCTACAAACAGGCTTAAAAGTAAATTTTCTGATGAAAAAGGCTTAACACCCAATGAAATAGTGATTTCATCTATAGATGAAAAGTTATTGAAGAAAGCACTCAAGATTGTTGAAGATAATATTTCAAATGACCAATTTGATATTATAACCTTTAGTGCCGAGCTTGGGGTTAGTAGGACTTTACTGTTTACTAAGATTAAGGCTTGGACCAATTTCACACCATATGAATTCATTCAAGAAATCAGAATGAAACGAGCTATTCAATTGCTGGAGCAGGGAAATCTTACAATTGCTGAAATTGGTTATCAAGTAGGGTTTAAAAACCCAAAATACTTCAGCAAATGCTTTGTGAAAAAATTCGGTTTAAGTCCATCGGCTTACCTGAAAAAATTCTCCGAAGAGTTTTTTGGCTTAAATTAAATGCCTGAATATTAGTCATTTAAATTTTAATTATAGGATTTTTGCACCCCTATTTCTGGACTTTTACCATTCTCTTTTAGCATAACTTTGGGATAGTGTGATTTTGTAAATACTTGTTCAACGAAAAAGTGTGCAATAACTTTTTTTTCACTGTCAACTGTTCGATGAATTTTGTATTACTGAATTCCATAATCTGAAAACTAACTCACAAACAATTGAAGCTTATGTTAAAAACAAGAATTTGTAGATGGATAAGGGCACTATGCTTTGGTGTTTTTATTCTTGCCAGTACGCTGACTTATGGTCAGCAAAAAAATATTACAGGCACCGTAGTGGCCAGTGCGGATGGTATAGGTATTCCGGGCGTTAATGTAGTTGAAAAAGGAACAACTAACGGTGTTACTACTGATTTTGATGGGAATTATTCAATTACGGTGTCAAGTCAGAATGCTAATTTGGTTTTCAGCTATATTGGTTTTGTATCACAAGAACAAAATGTTTCTGGCAGCGCAACAATTAACATAAGTCTGGAAGAAGACATCAGTGCATTGGATGAAGTTGTGGTAGTCGGTTATGGAACGGCTAAAAAATCTGATATCACTGGGTCTGTTTCTTCTGTTAAATCAGAAGAATTGACAGCCTTTCCGGTATTGAGCGCAGAGCAGGCACTACAAGGTCGGGCCGCAGGTGTTGCTGTACAATCCAACAATGGGGGTGAACCTGGTGCGCCAATAGCGATTAGCATTCGTGGTAATACTTCAATAGGATCCAGTAGTGCTGCATTGGTGGTGGTAGATGGTTTTGTTGGTGGTGCTTTACCACAACCTGCTGATATCGAATCCATAGAAATACTCAAAGATGCTTCCGCCACTGCCATTTATGGTTCTAGGGGAGCAAATGGGGTGATTATGGTGACCACAAAAAAAGGAACAAAGGGTAGAATGGTTGTCGAAATCAATTCCACATATTCTTCCCAAGCGGTTACCGAAAGACTAGAGCTTTTAGATGCAGACCAGTTTGCGTCCTACCGACAAGCTATCAATCCATCCTATGTACAGGGTTCGGCACAAACGGATTGGCAAGACCTTATTTACAGGACAGGTAACATTTCCAACCATCAGCTTTCTTTTTCAGGGGGATCTGATAAGATTAACTACTACGTATCCGGTAATTATTTTAAACAAAACGGAGTAGTAATCAACTCAGCTTTTGAACGTTTTTCATTTTTGAGCAACATTGAAGTTCAGGCTACGGATAAATTAAAACTTGGCTTTAATGCATTTGCCAATCGTGGTAATAAAGATGGTATACAAAGTCAAGCAGGAAGTGGTGGAAGTGGGGAAGGAGATGTAATTTCCACTGCATATCGTTTTGCACCTGATACTCCGGTACAAGATGAAAACGGTGTGAATACCACAAACCCGGTGGGAGATCAATTCGATAATCCATTTGCTATCGCTACGGAATCGGTTGATGAAACCACAACAGACGATTACAGGGCCAATTTTTATGCCGATTATGAAATAATAAAAGGACTATCGTTTAAAACTACATTTGGATTTAGTACGGAAAATAGAACCCGTGGTAGGTTTCAACCTTCAACTTTAATAGGCCAAGCAAGCATTCAAGGTGGTATTGCCAGTGTAGAATCAGTTAAAGGAACCAATATTCTTTCTGAAAATTATTTGACCTATACTACCGAAATTGGTAAAGGTAATTTAACCGCTTTGGCAGGTTATTCATACCAAAAAGATAGAACGGAAAGATTTAGAGCAGCATCACAGGGGTTTCTTAGCAATAGTTTATCCTATTTTGCCCTTGATGCCGGCTCTGATATTCAGACACCCTCTTCATCGCTCACCGAAAGGGAAATTGTTTCTTTATTTGGGAGACTTAATTATGAGTACGATGATCGTTACCTATTGACTTTTACGGCAAGAAGGGATGGAGCTTCCAATTTTGCCAAAAACAATAAGTACGCTTTTTTCCCTTCCGGAGCAATTGGATGGAGAATTTCCAACGAAGAATTTCTAAGGGACAATAAAACACTTTCCAATTTAAAACTGCGAGCTAGTTATGGTGTAACAGGAAATCCTTCTCTAACTCCATACCAGTCTTTGGCAAATTTTCAGCCTATTTATTCCAATGTAGGAGATCAACAAGTTGGAGCTGTTGTACCTGATTTATTGGAAAATCCCGACTTAAAATGGGAATCTTCGTATCAAACCAATATAGGTCTTGATTTTGGTCTTTTTGACAACCGAATCAGCGCTACGTTGGATTATTATACAATCGATACAAAAGATTTAATCTTACGAAATTCTGGATTGATAGAGTATGCAGGTCTTCTGAGTAACCCATTCCAGAACGTTGGGGAAATTAACAATACTGGATTTGAAGTGACACTTTCCACAAAAAATGTAACCACTGAGAACTTTTCATGGACTACAGATTTGAATTGGTCGACCAATAAGGTTGAAGTAGTAAAGCTTATAGACGGTGAGGATATATTTTTGGATTCTTCGCCTGGTTCGTTCTTACAAGATGAAACCCATATTCTAAGGGAAGGTGAACCTGTAGGGGTCTTCTGGGGCTATGAATATAGGGGTGTAAATCAGGGAACACCAGAGGCTGGTACAGCTGGGTATTCTGGAACTGGAGCAGGGGATGAGCTGTTTACAGATTTGGATGATAATGGTGTAATTACAGGAGAAGATCGTAAAATTATTGGAGACCCCAATCCAGATTGGATAGCAGGTCTTAGCAACAATTTTAGGTATAAGAATTTTGACATGAATATTTTCTTCCAAGCTTCTGTAGGCGGTGATATCTTCAGCTATACTTTTCTTGAGTTGGCTTCAGGTGAATCCAATGCAACTCCAGAAGTATTGAACGCATGGACGTCTGCCAATACCAACACCAATGTTCCTTCTGCCGCTGTTCGTGAAAAGCGTATTACAGATCGCTTTGTTTATGATGGTAGTTATGTTCGATTAAAAAACCTCTCTTTAGGATACAATCTTCCAACCGGTATTGTGAGTAAAATGGGAATGCAGGGCGTACGTCTTAGTTTGAGCGGTCAAAATTTATTGACATTTACGGATTTTCCTGGTACAGACCCTGAGGCACAATACCAAACTACTGCCAATAGTCAAGATAGTAACGTAAACAGAGGATTCGACTACGGAAGTTACCCTAATATAAGGTCGTACACATTATCAATAAATCTAAAATTCTAAAAAATAGCACTATGAAAAATTTTAAAACTTTAGGAATTCTTCTGGCATTTGCTACGGTAGTGGGGTGCTCGGATTTAGAAGAGGTGCCCGTAGGTAGGCTGTCGCCAGATGGTCTGGTACAGTCACCGGCAGATGTTCAAACCTTGATTAACGGTGCCATTGGTAATATGGCCACAGAGGCTTATTGGGGAAGAAAACTGTCGCTGCCAATTATGTTGAGAAGTGATATGGTTTCCATAGGAGATTTAGGGACACCAGGCCGTCGGCAAGATGTCGATAGATTTTCAATGTCCGATGATAATGGTATGGTCACGGCATTATGGCCAAGGGCATACCAAGTCATAGCGGCAACGAATGAAGCCATTGCGGCGGCAGCTACCTTGACAGGGTTTCCACCGGAACAAATTGATCCGGTAACAGCTCAAGCACACTTTTTTAGAGCATATACCTATTATCATTTGGTTCGATTGTTTGGCGAAATCCCATACCTTGATGCGCCAGTAGTCAATGTCGAAGAAGCTAGTCAAATAGGCAAGAGCTCCGTGGATGCGGTATACAACAATATCATTGCTGATTTAGAGCTTGCCAAATCACAACTTCCAGATAACCAATCTGTTAGCGCTTTGCCATCAAAAGCAACGGCAGCGGCATTTTTAGCTTCAGTTTATTTAACCTTAGGGGAATTTCAAAATGCTTATGATGAAGCAAAATTTGTAATAGATAACGAAGGTGCCTTTAATTTGGGTCTTGCCGCTGATTTTCAAGATTTGTTTGACCATGCCGCCCAAACAAGTACGAACGAATTTCTTTTAAGTCTTGATTTTAACGGTTTCAGTGATGGGGATACAGGAAGGGATTATGCACCTGCCCTAACTGGAATACGAGCAAATGAACGCGGCAACATTGGAGGTGGTTGGTCTGTTGCTGTACCTACGATTAATGTATATAATTCATGGGATGGTCGTGACTACAGAAAAGCGGTAAGTTTAGACACCACAGGAATATTCGATGGCGTAGAAGAACCCTTTACTGCTTTCCCTGATTTTGATTCAAGAAATATCCAAAGTGCCTATATCGCTAAGTATACAAGAGCCATTGGGCCTACAGGAACAGGAAATGGTCGGGCATCAAGTTTAAATTATGGATTAATGCGTTATGCTGAGGTCTTGTTGATAGCTGCAGAAGCTTTAAACGAATTGAGCCCGGGTTCTGGAGAAGCGGCCGGTTATGTCAATCGCGTAAGAGCAAGAGCAAGGGAAGGCAACGGTTCAGCTTTCCCAGCGGATGTTGCAGGAGGTATGTCGCAAGATGATTTCAGGAATATGGTGCTGGAAGAGCGTAAATGGGAACTTGCCTTCGAATTCAAAAGGTGGTATGACATCAAAAGAAGACAACTAGGTCCAGAGGTTTTTGGACCCGGAAGTTTGGAACCACAACCTAATTTTGATCCAAGTCGAGATTACTTATTTCCTCTGCCTTTCGATGAGTTGGATAGGAACCCCAATTTAGCTCCCAACAATCCCGGTTATTAAAATCAAATTCTTCCAGGGTTGTCTTTTGTCTTTAGAAAAGTAGCCTTGGGAGAGTTTTAAAAATCCATTTAATGAATAGAGTTAGTTACTTTGTCTTGACTGTTGGTTTTACTTTATTTTTTCTGTCTTGTAAAACCGACGGTAAAGACGAAAATGTTACAAGTTCTGTATCGATAGACTCATTAGTACAAACACGGTATCAAAAGCTATTGAAGTATCCTTTGGATTCTTTAAGTTTTCCTAGAAGCTATAATCCAACGGCAAATGAAATAAGAAAAGTTCCTTCTAGAGATTGGACCAGTGGATTTTTCCCCGGTAATCTTTGGCATTTATTCCAACTTACGGGAAATGAAGCGTTCAAGGAACGTGCACAAGAATGGACAAGCTTTATTGAAAAGGAAAAGCTAAATGCAGGTACACACGACATGGGCTTTAAAGTATTCTGCAGTTTTGGTGAAGGATTAAGGATTGGTAAAAACGAAGATTATAAAAAAATTATAGTTGAAAGCGCCAAGACCTTATCCACTCGCTATAATGAACAAGTGGAATGCCTTCGGTCTTGGGATTTTAATCAAGATGTTTGGGAATTTCCCGTAATCGTTGACAATATGATGAACTTGGAATTGTTGTTCGAGGCAACAAAAATTTCAGGTGACAGTACCTATCACAATATTGCAGTTTCCCATGCCAATACTACACTCAAAAACCATTTTAGAGAAGATTCAAGTAGCTATCATGTAGTTGTTTATGATACCATAAATGGTAAGGTAAAAGATAAGGTTACCCATCAAGGTTTCAATGCTTCTTCAGCATGGGCTAGGGGTCAGGCCTGGGGTATTTATGGGTTTACTATGGCGTATAGATATACCAAAGATGCCGAATATCTGGCACAGGCAAAATCTAGCGCTTCATTTTATATGCAACATCCAAATATGCGAGATGATGGTATTCCGTATTGGGATTTCAATGACCCTAATATTCCTGATGCAGTAAGAGATGTCTCTGCTGCAACAATTGTTACCTCAGCGTTTTATGAGCTTTCACAATATGATAATGATTCTCGGTATTTGGAATACGCCAATAAGGTCATGGAGACTTTAAATACAGAGGAATACATTCTAGGACCAGAAGTTCAAGCACCATTTATTTTAAAACATAGTACCGGTAATTGGCCAAGGAAAGACGAAATGGATAAACCGATTGTTTATGGAGATTATTACTACTTGGAAGCACTTCTGAGAAAAGAAAGTCAATGACCGAATTAGGAAAGTTCATATCCCAAATCAAAACAAATACGATATCGGCAAAGAATAGTAGCGTTTAATACCCGAGTACAAGGATAGTACAGGATGAAACCAAAACTTGACCACCCTACTTTTAAGCGCAATGGGAGACTCTCATCATTTTTAATAGGTTTATAATGAAATTAAAATGTATCATTTTCTGTGTTGCTTTATTTCTTTTGAATTGTGGACAGAAACCTGAAGAAGGCGCACTTAGAACAAAAGAGAATATAAATAAAGAATGGTCCTACCTAGAGAATCCAACTCGTTCACTCGCAGATATTGAAAACAGCTTAGATTGGGTTAGCATTGATTTGCCCCATACGTGGAACAGTGAAGACCCAACAGATAATATGGCCGGTTACCGAAGAAGTGGTAGTTGGTATAAAAAAGAGCTTGAACTCGATGGAATAAACCCAGATAAGCGATATCTTCTCTATTTTGAAGGAGCAAATATAACCGCAAAGGTCTATATGAACGGTAGTGAAATAGGTACACACATTGGGGGGTATATTGGTTTTGAAATTGATATTTCTGAGCATCTTCAAAAAGGGCAAAATAGTATCTATGTGCGAGTCGATAATAGTTATGACAGAGATATAATTCCGTCCCAAAAGAGTGACTTTTTCATCTACGGAGGTATTACAAGGGATGTTTGGCTAATTACCAAACCTAAAACTTCGATTGGGAATGTAAAACTGACTACACCAAAAGTATCGCACGAAAAAGCTTCACTTCAAGTTGAAGTCCCTCTGGAAGGTGCGGAACAAGTATCGGATTTGAAGCTTATAGTAGTATTGAAAAATGAAAAAGGAGAAGTTGTCGTGTCTAAGTCTGAGAAGGTGTCTTCGAAAACTACAACAATAACAATCACTGATATTCAAAATCCCCAACTATGGGATATATCAGACCCAAATCTTTATAAAGTAAATGTATCATTGTCTAGTAATGAAGAAATCATCGATGAGGTTTTGGAAAAAGTAGGTTTTCGTTGGTTTGAGTTTAAGAAAAACGGGCCATTCTATCTTAACGGTAAACGTGTATTGCTCCGCGGCACTCATCGTCATGAAGAACATGCGGGTGTTGGGGCTGCCATGTCAAACGAACAGCACCGAAAGGATATGGAGCAGATTAAGGAGATGGGTGCAAATTTTGTTCGTTTGGCGCATTATCCACAAGACCCAGAGGTCTACAAAGCCTGCGATGAGCTTGGTATTTTGGTTTGGGATGAACTTCCTTGGTGCAGAGGGGGTTTAGGTGAAGAAACATGGCAAAAGAACACCAAGAATATGCTCACAGAAATTATCGATCAAAATCATAACCATCCCAGTATTATTATTTGGTCATTGGGCAATGAAATGTATTGGTTGCCCGATTTTGAGGGTGGCGACGATACTACAAAGATGAATACCTTTTTGTCCGAGTTGAATACGCTTGCCCATAAATTGGACCCTACCCGTAAAACGGCGATAAGAAAGTACTATGAAGGTGCCGATATCGTAGATGTTTTCTCACCGTCCATTTGGTCGGGTTGGTACTCTGGGAGCTACAAGAGTTATCAAAAGGCCATAGAGACCTATAAGCCACAATACAATCATTTTTTGCATGCAGAATACGGTGGGTCCAGTCATGTGGGACGACATTCTGAAAATCCCATTACCGGTGAGGGAGTAATAAAATCCGAAGGATGGGAAGAAGCCATAGTTCAGACCAAGGTCGCCAACATTGCCAAGATTGGGGATTGGAGCGAAAATTATATTGTGGACTTATTTGACTGGCACCTGCGTATTACCGAAACGGACTCGACCTTCGTAGGCAACGCACAATGGGCGTTCAAGGACTTTGGAACACCTTTGCGACCAGAAAACGATATTCCCTACATGAACCAAAAAGGTTTGGTTGACCGAAACGGAAAGCCTAAGGATGCATATTACGTTTTTAAGAGCTATTGGTCTGATGCCCCTTTCATTTACATAGAATCAGAAACGTGGACGAAGCGACAGGGGCCAAAAGGCAAACCAAGAAGTATCAATGTTTTTAGCAATTGTGATGTAGTTAATCTCATTCACAACGGTAATGAATTGGGAAAAAAAGTGAAAGACATCACTAAGTTTCCCGCTTCAGGTCTTGTTTGGGACATTGATTTTGAAGAAGGTGACAATCAATTGATTGCTGTTTCTGAAATGGCTGGTAACACGATACGTGATACGCTGAATATTTCTTACCGCTATACTAAAAACGGTTCGGCCAAAGAACTGTTGCTCTCTTCATCTAAATTAAAAAATGGAAATTTCTTGTTAACCGCCATGGCTGTCGATGAAAATGGGTTACGATGTCTGGACTATGAGGACAAGGTATATTTTCAATGCCTTGAAGGCGGTAAGGCTCTTAAAAACCAAGGAACACCTACTGGTAGTGAGGTCATTGGCATGGCAAACGGGCAGGCATCCATAGAAATTATTCCAGATGACACCGAGATTGATTTAACCGTAATGGTCCTAAATCAAAATTTTAAGGGTACTTATCTAACCATTGAAAAATAGGGTGTGAGGTTTTAATAACAAGACGATATGAAAAATATAATCGTATTACTATGCCTCTTCTTTCTCGGGTGCAAGCAGGAGCCAAGACTATTTGATGACCCTATTTTCGATAAAGAAAAAGCAAGAATATTGAAATTGGCTGAAAAATATATCGATGCAACACCAGTTACGGTAACAGCTGAATCTTGTGGACGTAGTGCCGGGGGAATACATGATTTTTATTCTGAAGGTGATTATTGGTGGCCCGACCCTGAAAACCCTGAAGGACCTTACATTCGAAAAGATGGAATGACCAATCCTGATAATTTTACGGCACATCGTTATGCTATGATACGGCTTAGCCAAATATGTGGTGCTTTGGCGTCCGCCTATCTAATTACTGATGATACATTCTATGTAAAGCAATTGGTTCCACATTTAAAAGCATGGTTTATAGATGAGACAACATTAATGAACCCCAATCTGGAATATGCGCAGGCAATAAAAGGTAAGGTAACAGGAAGAGGTATTGGCATCATTGATACAATACAATTATTGGATGTGGTCAAGGCCATCATCGCCATACAGGATGCTAATTTGCTTTCCAACGAAGAAGTTACCAAGTTAAAGACTTGGTTCGCAAATTATTTACGATGGATGGATACCCACCCTTATGGAATTTCTGAACAAGCTAAGGATAACAACCACGGTGCCTGCTGGTTTTTACAGGCAGCCGTTTTTTCTGAATTTACAGAGAATGAAAGAATGCAGGCTTATGTAAAAGAGAAGTTTAAGAAGGTTTTATTGCCGTGCCAAATGGCTGAAGATGGTTCATTTCCGAAAGAATTGAATAGAACCAAGCCTTATGGGTATTCCTTGTTCAATTTAGATATAATGACGGGCATTGCCCAAGTAATTTCTAATACAAATGAGAATATGTTTGTGTTTGACCACGAAGGTAGAAGTATAAAAAAAGGGGTTGAATTTCTATATCCTTATATAAAGAATAAAGCAGATTGGCCCTACGAAAAAGATGTGCTTCATTGGGATGATTGGCCGGTACGCCATCCATTTTTATTGTTTACAGGCAGGTCACTGGACAATATGGAATACCTTGATATATGGAACCAGCTAGATGCCGATTTTGATAATCCGGAGGTAATACGGAATATGCCTATACGCTATCCATTGATCTGGTTGAATTAAGCGATATTAAATGGTTTGCAAAGTTCAATATGTTAGCTTATGAATTATAGAATTGTTCTTCTTTTGCCCCTACTTGGCTTATTGCTGAATTGCTCGAACAAGACTACAAAGACTTTTTTGTTCATAGGGAGTTTTACAGAGGGAAAACCAGCAAAAGGAATTCTTGTTTATGAGTTTGATGTCAATTCTGGGGCGTTACAACTCGTACATGAGGAAGAGAATACCATCAACCCTTCATTTTTAAAAGTTTCGCCTGATGGTCGCCATTTGTATTCAGTATTGGAGAGTCAATTGCAATCCAACGGAAAAGTAGCTGCATTTGCTGTCGATTCTTTAACTGGAAGATTACAGTTATTGAACTTCCAAGATTCTGGTGGTAGAAATCCTGCCCACTTGGCTATACATTCTACTGGGAATTATTTGGTAAATTCAAATTATACCGATGCTGGGATATCGGTCTTTAAAATAAATGCCAACGGTAGTCTACATAAAAATCACCAACTCATTACCTTTCAAGACAGCAGTATTGTTAAAGGTAGGCAAGATGCGGCACATTTGCATTCCACTAATTTTTCACCAGATGGGGATTTTTCGTTCGGGCAAGATTTAGGAGCAGATAAAATAAGGGTTTTTGAAGTTATTTATCCCACCAAGAACACATTACAACTCGAAGAGTCTGGCTTTATAACCATAAAACCAGGTAGTGGTCCAAGACATTTTACGTTTCATCCCGATGGCAACTTTGGTTATGGCGTGGCAGAATTAAGTGGCACGATAACGGCATATTCTTATACAGATGGAAAGCTTGAGTACATCGAAGATTACCTGTCATACAGTAAAAAACAAGATCTTTATCGCGCAGCTGATATTCATATTTCGCCAGATGGAAAATTTCTTTACGCCTCTAATCGTGGACCAGAAGAAGACAGTATTTCTATATTTTCAATAGACAAGAATACAGGTAGGCTAACTCTAGTAGGACACGAACCTACTTTTGGCGAGCATCCCAGAAATTTTTGTATTGACCCGTCAGGTAACTTTTTGTTAGTGGCCAACCAATTCACCAACAATGTGGTCGTTTTTAAAAGACATAGTGAAACAGGGAGACTATCAAAACTGCAAAAAGAGTTAGCTATCGAAAATCCTTCAAGTTTGCAAATGCGAACTTATGGAGAGTAAATAATAAGTTAAATCTACATTTTATGAAATGGTATTTTAGATATGTTTGAGAAACATTGGATTGGCTAGACTAAAAAGGGAAAACCACTGTATCAATTTTTTTCTGATTCAGCTTTACCTGATAAAAAATCCTTACCCCATTTTTCCCGTAGTTCTTTTGCCAGTTGGGCAACTGTTTCTTGATATGTTGCTTTTTCTGCTAAATTATCAAGTTCCAATGGGTCTTTGCTATGATCAAATAGCATACGCTCGTATGCAATACCCTTATCATCCGTCCATTCAGTGTAGAATAAATCTCCTTTTATCAAGGTGACGGCATCTTTAAATTTGCTGACAGCCCAGTTCTTATCGCTTTCCTCACCATTAATTATGGAAACAACACTACGCCCTTCAACAGTATTTGGAACAGCTATGCCAATAAGCTCGCATAGTGTTGGGTATACATCAACATATTCAGTTATTGCTTTTGTTTTCTGACCTTTTGTTTTATGAGGTACTTTTATGAACAATGGGGTTCGCAAGGCCTTTTCAAATGTTGAATGCTTGCACCATAGCTGATGGTCACCAAGAAACCATCCATGGTCTCCCCAAAGCACAACAATGGTGTTTTCTGCCATACCAAGTTTGTCCAGTTCGTCCAGTACCAACCCTATCTGGGCGTCTATATAACTTACCGCAGCATAATAGCCATGAATCAATTCTTTGGCTAAGGCTTCAGGAAGATGCCCTTCTTTTGGGATTCCTTCGTAATTGCGTAATTCACCAAACTTATGAAAGGCTTTTGTAGGTGTGGATATTGGCCGGATATAGCTTTCGGGCAATTCAATTTCTTCACGGTTGTACAAATTCCAGTATTTTGTTGGAGCAGTGAACGGAAGGTGGGGCTTTGCCACGCCCATGGTCAGAAAAAAAGGTTCTTCCGAACGTTTAAACTTTTTTAAATCTCCGATGACTTTCAAAGCCAATTTACCATCGCGATAGACCGAATCATGCACATCAGCTGATTCAAATGGTAGGCCCCTGTGCGTATTTCTTCGAGTTTCTTGACTTTCTTCAAGGGCATAATCCCATAATCTGTCAGCTTGCCAGATTTCGTCCCAAGCATCGGCATCATCGGTTTTATGATGGTATATTTTACCGTTTGAAACTGTTCGATACCCATTTTGTTTTAACAACATTGGTAACGAAACAGCTTTTGGATAGTCTTCATCTTTCTTGGTAAATGCATTTATAAAGCGATTCCTAGTTGGTCTTACTCCTGTTAAAATGCTAGCTCTGGAAGCTCCACATACGGGAATGTTGCAATAGGCACGTTCGAACACCATACTTTCAGAACCGAGTTTGTCCAAATTAGGAGATTTGATATGACTGGCTCCATAGATATTTAATTCGGGCCGCAGATCATCAACCGCAATCATTAAGATATTCAATGGCTCAGATTCAATTTTTTGAACTTCTTTTTGTTGGCCCTTGCAAGAAACCGACAACAAAACAATTAGTAAAGAATGATAAAAACAGCGCTTCATATTTATGGAATAAGTGTAGTTATACGATATTACCAATAATACAAATACCAGAACAGTAAACTGTCCTGCACTCTCTGGCAAATTTGTACTTTGAAAGTACTCACCTAACAGTTATCTCACAACTAATTTCATTTGTATTCTTTTCAAAGACTGCTTTTACAAGAATAGCTTCCATACCGGGTACCATATTAAATACTCTTTTCTTTTTTGTTTTAACAATTAAAAGAGGAACACTGGACATAACCAAAACCGTACCTTCTTTTTTTTGAATCTCAATAAGCTTTTCTGATACTTGGACAACTTGTTCATGTTGTGGGGAAATTATTGGAAGTACCAATGACGCTTCTTTATCCAACGGAGCATCATTTACTTTCTTGGCCACAATAATAGTCTTTTCTATACTCAAACTGTAATTTAACTGATAATTAGAATCAGGTAAAATAGCTCTTTCCCTATCAGTCAATTGGGTTACTACTTCAAAGTTAAGCGTATTGTTTTTTTCGTTTGTTTTAACTTTTGCTTTCAAATCGAACAGATTGCTATACCATTTCCCTTCTCTATTGGACTCAATTCTTGGGGTCAAGGGAAAATCTTCTCCATTTGGTTGGGGTTGTTGGTTGTAACGCTCTACCAATATATATTCGGCCATACTTGCAGTAAAAATAGGCCCTACTTCATTATGCCAAAGAACTGCAAGCGATCCTCCAGTCGCCGCTTGCGAATGAGGTTTTTTAAAAATAACATCGTAGGAGGATACCGTGGCCCTCCATGGTCCCTTTGCAGCTAACCAAACATCTAGTTCCGGGAAATGCTTTATTCCATCGCCTTTACCTCTGGGAAGGGCTGTTTTTTTTGAAATGTTCGATAGCTTCTCAGTATTGTCCATGATAAATGCCAAAGATTTTGCGTGTGCAAAGGTGTGGTGCAAGCAAGGTTTTACATCATGTGATTCATAATGAAGGCCTCCAGCCAACAAGCCATTTACGGTACAACGTTTCAAAAGCTCAGTACTTAAGAATGCAGCGGTGCCGAATGCGGGGTTTCTATCTGCCATCAAAGCAAATGCGGGTTGGCAACCATCTGTAGTTCGACTGCCCCAATAGCTCCATTTGTTTTGACGTGTACCCCAGCTATTGTCCCATGCACCATCGGGTAACATAAACTCCAGATGTCCATTCATTGACTCTGTTAGCAGCTGTAACAATTGCTCATCTTTTTCTAGAACGGCGTATTGTACCAATCCGTTTAGGGTTTCTTCAACATTGTAACCCAGGTCTACTGGCAATAACCCTTTTGCACTTGGTTCATCGGAAGGTTTGTTTTCCCCGAAAATGAGCTTGTTCGGTTTTGTCAGCCAATTAGGAACTTCATCTGCCAACTGTCGGCTATGATTTATATATGCTACATTTTTGAACATGCGGCCCAAAAAGTTAAGGCCATATATAGCTGTGAAGGCATAATTTATATGACTGTAATCTATAGTGAAATTTTCATGGATAAACTTTGCTGCTTTCTGTAAACGTTGTGTCCAGTCATCACTAATTTCCTTCGGTAAAACGTGTCCATGATGATGTAAAGCTTCGCCTAAGGCGATTGCTCCGAAAACGGTAATGCCTCTCCAAGATTTAGGGTCGGGAACTACTGTCCAACTCCCATCTGGCATGGAGACGTTTTCTGACCATTTCATCACATTGATTGCCGCATCCAAGTATTTTTGCGCTCCGGTTTTATCTGCCATATATAAAAAAGGATACACGGCATCCATACAACGACCATGAATTCGGTTACAAGCTTTGCAGTACAAAGCTCCATGTACTTCCGGTTTTTCAGGGTCATCAATTTGAATGTCAACCATGGCATTGCTCCATGTGGTCAAAAGTTGAAAAGTTAATGCTTCAAATGGTATTGATTCACCACTTTCTTGATGCTCTAAATTGACTTTGTCCCTGCAGGCTTGTAGGGGTACTAACAATCCCATACTAGCTAGAGCGGAGAGTTGTGCGAAATCCCGTCGTTCCATTGAATTTTATTTAAAAATTATCTTTTAATCAACTTGAATTATGATTCTTCTGTAATCTGAGAGCTTAGCAATGTTATTTTCATCACTTAATTCAAATATGACATGAATGGTCGTTCCTTGAGCATCATCGGGAATTTGTATTAATGGTTTTGATGTAACGTCATTTTGAATATTGATATCTTTTTTAGAATACGTCCCCGCTTCATGATATATCCACCAATGATAGTTTAACATATCGTCGTCGGGGTCTGTTGAAGCTGACCCATCAAGTACGATTTGCTCTCCGGCTTTTGTATTTATAATGTGAATTTTCTCCGTATCATCCCCATTAATAGCTGCAACCGGATGATGATTGGCATTTTCAAAGGAAGCAACACACCAATCCATGCGACCTTTGAAATCGTCAAAGTAGGCTTGTCGCCATCGCCACACAGGCGCGTATATATTATTATAAATAGAATCCATTGCGGTATCCGTCCAAGTATCTTTTGCCTCTGCATATACTTCAAAATCTCCATAATTCACTTCCGTAGCTTTTACACTTTGATGTCTTGAATATACATTTTTCACTTTTTCCGCAGAGAATCTACCACTCCAACCACCCCAATGGGGTTTTGTAAAATCGGTCATACCTTGATGTACCAAGCCCAACCAAGGAATAGTGCCTCCTCCTTCTATAAATACCATTTTCCCTGAGTGGTTCTCGCGTAGTGGATATACCCAACCCAAAGCGCCGTGATTTTTAATATGTTCCAACGCCCATTGATGTTGACCAGTTGCACTGTAAGTATAAGGTTTCCAGGTATGTGGCCCCTTTTTGTCCTCATCTTTTGATTTCCCCCAAGCCCATGCCGGACCACCATAAGCATAGGTTTGATAGTTGCTGCGTAGCCAATTGATTTCGGGATAATTGGCACATATCCATGCACCGGCGTCATCTTGCGCACCATTTTCAAATACCCAGATTTTTTTGAGCAGATTTTTTAATTCTTTTTTTGAATGTGCTGCTTCATAATCCATTAGCGCCTGCGCTAGCGTGTTGGAGCCCGCATTTACTACAATATATAATGGTCTTTGGTCTTCTTTTAAAAAACTATTCAATAGGAGTTCTGAACCTTGATTACTTTTTCCTTTACTGATTGCGGCAACCCCATAATCCGTATGTCCAGATACAACAATAGACTTTAAATGTGATGGTTCGGGGTAGCCATCTGCATGCTTTTTTAAATTGGGATATACTTTTTCGTATCCATTAATAATTTTATGGAAAAGTTCAGGATATAGCCTTCGCCGCTCAGGCAGACGATGTTCTGAGTTCAGGTACTTTCCACTTACTGCAATAAGGCCTTCCAAATCAAACTCATTGGAGTACAGTAGCATATGGGCCATCTGTTGTTCTTCATCGGGTTCATTACCCATGTCTGCTAGGATTATTAAACGTGAATTCTTCTCTTGGGAGTAGGTAGTAGTCATACTACTGAGCATGAAGATTACTAATACAAATCGTAGTCCTTTCATCTTATATTTATTGGTTTTGTTTCGCTATTTCAATATCCTGTTCCACCCATTTTGTGATTTCCATCCAGTCTACATGACCGACCCTATTGGTCCATAAGGGGTTTTTATTCTGTTTTAAAGCTTGGCTGACATATTTTTTCCAAAAACCCAATGCTTTGGTTAGTTCGTTGACAGCTTTTTTTTGGTATTGCCTATTTTTGGTTTCTCGATATAGGGCAACCTGTGTAGCACCTGCAATTTTATGCGCGTAGTATTTGCCTAAATAGGATATCGTTTCAATATCGTTTAGTGTATGTGATAGTTCTATATTGTTTCCTGTATTGAGCGTTTCCAAATTCAATAGCGCACTATCAGAAAGTTGATGTAGTTTTTTAGAGACTTGTAACGGACTCGTACGTGTGGACGTACTATCTTTAACCTTCATTTTAACATAATCCGGAATGGATTGATTGCCTGACTTTGGATGCACGCCCAAAGAGATGAATCGATTTACGTCATGAAATCCAGTCTTGTTGCTAGCAGGTTTTGGATGACTGATACAAGCTTCAATGTACCATTGAAAGTCCAAACTTCCCCAATGAAAACCAGTAGTAACTGGATAAATCATAGATGCTTGCTGCCATGCTTTTTGCAGTTTTTTCGCGTCGGTATTTGGAAAACGATTGGCAATCAAGGCTGTAAATCGCTCGTTGCCAATTTCAGGATCATAGCTCAATCTGCCCCATAAGAGCCATTGGTACCAATGCTTTTGAATTTCTAATTGACCGAACAGTTCAGGGTCCTTAGTGAGGAAATCCCGTCCCCAAATCCATTGGTCAGAACCAAAATAAATGCCTTTGGCCACTTCATGTGGTATCTTATTAATGAACCCACGGACAAAGTCAGGAGCTCCCCAACGAAAATAGTACGTATCATCATTCCGCAGCCCCCAAATGGTTTTCATCCCTTCAATATCGGCTACAAAATTGTCCTGTTCATGATACGGTTGTTCCATAGCACTGTAAACGTGTGCCTTTGCATATTTAAAACAATATAAGAACTCGACATTATCTGCACTCAGTACCGGTTTGAACTTTTTTGCAATCTCTTTGGCTCCTGTCTGGTGCTGTCTGTGTATAAAGGTGAATTGCCGGTCGGACATCTCTTTTGCAGCGTCCAAAATACCTTTGGCATAGGTTTTATAAGCCCAATCTTCACGTTCTTTGGCATTTGTGCGTTTGCCATTGTTCTTCATGTTTTCACCAGTGGTCAAACCGATACCGGCTAAATCAGGATAGGTGACAAACAGTTGTTTTATACTTTTCCGAAAATAGTCTTGGGTAATTTCGTTATTTATATCATCTGTAATGCCATACTTTCCCCCTGTGCCATAGTCAAAAATGTTCCAAGTGATAATATGAAAATCGATATTGCGCTGTTTTCCGTAGGTCATTACTTTTTTCCAAAATGTTATTTTTTCTTCAATGGAAATTTTTTTGAGGGTTTCGGTACTGTCTAGTATATGTGGGGCGTCCATACCTATACCGTTGAGGTTATAAAGTTCTTTCCATTTGCCGGTGGAGCGTTTTACATCGTCTAAGGCGATATCTTCATAACCGGGTACTTTTACCAAAGAAGGGAAAGGATGAAGACTCCAAAGTGAAATGTAGTTATAACGATAGCGTGCCATGGTATCGATGTAATCTTTCCAAAAATCAAAGTCCCACATGGTTTCAATATTCTGTTGTCCGGTGTCACTTGCATCAGAATAGCTAGGGGTACGAACATCCAATGGGATATTGAACTTAGGCCCTCGCATTTCCATATATGGGTTCTTGAGCAAAGGTTGTATCCTTTCAATCCCATATAGTTTTATTTGTTCGGCGAGTTCCAGACCGCCATACATTAACCCTTCGGTATCAATCGCAATAATCTCTATTGCATCGTTCTCTTTTTTGATTTCAAAGCCCTCAGATTTAATTGTGGTATGGACACTATCTAAAACAAAGGTTATGGTGCCTTTCTTTTCCTTTTGAATTAAATTTTTCAATCCCCTATCTGATAAAGCTTCTTGAATGTGTTCAATTCCGAAACTTACTTTAGCATCATCCAATAAAGTGGCTATTGAAACGACATCATTTTTTGGTGAACATGTAATAAAAAATACTAACCCTAAAAAAACGGTACATACTGTGAAAAAACATGTTTTTTTCAGATAAAATCTAGATTCTGTTTCTATAATTCTCAAAATAGGACACTTTACAATATAGGTTTAATGTTACCATCTTTTTAGAGATATGTCATCCTGTACTATACTGGATTTTTAAAGCAAAACACCATTTTCTTTTCGGGCAAAAAAAAGCACCAATGAATTAACATAAGTGCATCAATAGTAACGTGTTTGTTCTAAAAATTATTCTTTCACAAATTTTTTCCTCACGGTTTCGTTCTTGCCTATGATTTCCAAAACATATATTCCTTTTGATAATGCACTTACATCAAGTTGGGAATAAGTGCTATTACCTTCAATATGCTCTGACTTAACCTTACGACCTGATAAATCATACACATTGATTGTATTCATTTCCTCTAGGGTATCAATTCGTAACGAGTAACTTACAGGATTTGGATATAACTTAGAATCTGATGCTACTTCCTCTAAATCTTCCGGTATTAAAAGTTGTGTTGTAAGATTAGTACTTACTGATTCCAAAGTCCATTGTGCTCGTGCACCATTCCAGGTATTTGTGTACTCAACAATACCTGTTGAAGTATTTACTGCTAAATAACCTCTTCCAGTAAAATTGTTTTTAAACCTGTAGATGTTTCCACTAACTGATTCAACACTCCATTCTTTATCATCCGTAGTAACCACCGGTTCTATGTTACTACCAACAACTACACCATTTCCATTTGTATCCAAAACTCCTCTACCCCCTGAAAATTCTGAATCTATATTGTATAAGCCTGGTGCCGATTCTACCACTCTCCAAAGCCTATCACTCCCGCTAGGAGAGCTGCTCGAAGCCACAGTTGCCCCATTCGAATCCATATATAGTCCGGTAGCCACATTTTTAAACCGATAGGTGCCCTCTATTGAAGAACCACCAGTACTACCAGCGGGCTCTGGTCTAGCCTCACTGTATGTTTCTGCCACCCGCATGTCGTCAAAATCTGTCAGAATGCGATAGTCACAAGCATTTTCATTGTAAGAGCCCCACTTCATGTAGACTTCAGACCCATCATTGGTTCTGTGATATGCCCTTTTATTATCATTTGCCAATACTACTTGATATTCATCAAAATCAGAATTCATCAAGGTTTGCTTTGAACCGTTGAACCAAAATTCTATAAAACCGTTGTATCTGTTGTTGGAATTATCGAAATCTCGATCTACCTTGACTCTAAACACCAAACTTACCCAACTATTTTCGGAAACGTTTTTTTTCCAAATGGTTGTTTTTCTTTGGTTTATAGACCCTGGTCTGTTCCAGTTGGGTTCTGCGGGCCCATAAGCATTAATGGACAGTTCATTGCCATCATAGCCCATATTGAACGCATAGTTTTGTTTATTGGAGTTTGTATTCCCTCCCGGGTCAGTTTTCCATTGAAATACGGCTATCCCATCATTCAAATTTGGGGTTGAATTAATTCTCCATCGCCATCCGATATAATATGTCTGGCCTTCTTGCGGTATAAAACCGTTGGTACGTGCAAATTCAGCCCTTTTTCTGGATGTTGGCTTTGTAATCCGCCAGTATTTACCAAAATCGGAATCGGTTGGAGTGGATACGGTAGGTGGATTGTTGGAGTCATCAACACACTGGCTACCGGATGGATTGCTATTTCCATCGGGATCTAATCTTCTAAACACTGTTCGTACATCTTCATTTGGGTCACCGTACCAAAGTACTTGAGCCATAGACATCTCTATACATAAAAAAGCGAGTACGGACCAAGCCGCATAACGGAAAGTAATTCTTTTCATGACATGGGGTTTTATAGGTTAAATACTACAATTAATGGAATATTAACTGAATAGGTATCCTGCACCATCCTGTAAAACAATACTTTATACTTAGTGCTTTTGATAATGATTTGATGGCAATATGTGTTTCACTTCATATAGAAAACCTCTTCTAACGGATGGGAAATTGGTGAGTTATCCGGATTGGTTTCCATAATGTCCGCCATAAAAGCCCACCATTTTTTTACGATGGGATTGTTTGAAAGTTCCTGTGATCCCCCTTGACCTGAAACCTTTTGAAAGGCAAAGAGTGTATGAGTTTCTTCATCCAAAAAAATAGAATACTCACTTACTCCTGAATCCTTAAGAATTTTTTTTAACTCTGGCCACAATTCTTTGTGTCTTTTTATATAAACATCTTTTTGACCAGGATTTAATTTCATTTTAAAGGCTAGTCGTTGCATTCCGTGGATTTTGTCAGCTTACTCAGAGCAGTTTTTAGTTCTTCTTGTATTGGAATTCTTTTTCCAAACTCACATTTTCAAAGTCAGTATTATCCGGAAGCACAAAATGGTAATCGGTCTTTTTATCAATACCAACGTTTAGGATATTGGAGGATTTAAAATCCATAACATGGCCACCAAGCTTTTTATCGTCAGAAATAAAATGAAAATGAAATCCTTTTACGTTGATATTTCCGATGAAATCAGGGCAATAAAAACCAACAATGGTTCCAGAAACGTCATTGCCTTCAAAAATAGGCCTATTGGGGATAAGCACGTCAAGTCCTTCGTCAAAGGGAGGTTCTTGCTTTTTGAGTCCACCACATTTCATGTAGTTAAAAACTCCATTAATTTTGAATACGTAGAAGAAATTCTTTGAGGGGATGGTCTCTAAAAGATTTGATTTTAAAAGCTCGATGTCAGTGGTCGGTTGATTTTTTAATTCAATCGTGATTTCTTCATTGAAAAAAGCGGCGTTTGCGTATACGATGGTATCCGAATCTGCTCCTTCACTAATGGAACCATCTTCTCGAACACGATAAGCGATTCCATCAATCATCACCATTTCACCATCAAGTAGGTTAAAGGAGCCAAGTCCTGTGTCCCCCTTCGTTTTTAAGGTTGCCACAGAAAGGTCCGCATCAAAAACCTTATTGACAAAAGCCCACCAAATACTGTAATGGTAATAGGTGTCGTTTACCATTACGGCCCTTTCACTACTATCTTGTTTTTCATCAATTTTTTTTGCAGTGGGTTTTTGCTCATTGCATCCAAAAAAGCACAATAAAAGAAATACAATACTACATCCACTTAAAAACCTCATATTGAATCAATACTTTCTTTTTTTACGTTTTCTCATTTTATTCGCTTCAGAATCTCCAACAAACTTCTCTTTGTATGGATTCCATTGTAACGGTCTATTGAGTTCATAAGCGATATTGGCAATATGGCAAATGGATGCAGAACGATGTCCTGTTTCCACGTCACATATGGGCTGTTTCCTGCTTTTGATGGTATCTAACCAGTTTTGATAATGATTACCTTGGTCATTAAACAAGCCTTTAGGGTCACTTCCATTGGGCATTAGTATGTTCTTAGGCGTAGTTTCGATAAAGCTTCTGCTCACATCCAAAGTTCCTTCGCTACCTATAAAACGAACGGCCCAGCTTCTGCCAAAATCTTCATGCACTAGTTCTACACCATTTTCATAGAACATTTGCAAACCCCTTACTGCATTAGGGTCTTTGGGAGGAATAAAAGATACTGGACCCGTGTTGTCCATGCCTAAACACCATTGGGCAATATCGAACATGTGCGTGCCCCAATCTGCTAGCCTTCCACCACCAATCTCTCTAAACTCCCGCCAATCCGGGTAGGACTTCACGGCTTCAGGAGCAATGGTATGATGATAGGTCAGCAGTGGTGCCGGCCCACACCATAAATTCCAATCTATCCCTTCTGGCGTGGGTTCTGCGGGTAAGTCATAAGTACGATAGGGATCTCCAACATTGACCAATATTTTTTTAATTTCTCCCAGTTTTCCAGAGGATACTATTTCATGGGCTTTTTTAAATTTTGCCCATGATCGTTGCATACTGCCAACCTGTAGTACACTATCATATTTTTGTAGTGCATCCACCATGTCCCTACCATCTTTAATGGTATTGGTCATGGGTTTTTCACAATACACATCTTTCCCTAATTTCATGGAATCAATGGCTTGTTTGGCATGCCAGTGGTCTGGAGTGGAAATAACTACAGCATCTAAACCCTTTTGCTGCAAAAGCTCTTCATAGTTCAAATAAGTAGTTACTCCTTTATAGCCTGAAACGTTTCTTTTTTCTGCATAATAGCCCTCGACCAATTCTTTGAACCACTCTTGTTTTGGTGTCCACACATCGGTACCAGCAACAATTTGTGCTTGGGTATTGCTCAGAAACTTGTTGGCGAGGATTCCCCCTTGTTTCCCGAGGCCAATGTATCCCAAATTGATTTTGTCGTTTGGAGCTGTAAAGCCCCTACCTAAAACATGTCTTGGTACAATAGAAATTAGACCTGCGGTCAACGCAGTATTTCTGATGAATTTTCTCCGGGAGATGGATGCCTTGGTATTGCTATTGGTTTTCTCCTGTTTTTTCATGTTTGATTTTTTTGATTTTGTCCAATATTTATCTTAATCCATTACGGTAAACAAGGATGTGTAAGTTGTTGTAAGTTATCACTTCCTTTAAGTTCAGAAGCTATTTGGCAGTATTTTTCAATACTCAGCATACTCCCTGAAGTTACGAACATTCTTCGTAATCGTTCTATGGCTTTGTCCATATCACCTAGCTGTTCGTAAGGCCAACTGTTTTCTTTATTTAAGTATGGATAAAGATAGTCATATGCTTTTTGCATATCCCCATCAGGTGATTTTTGGTTCCATAAATCTACATTGACTCCCTCTTTTCTTCCATAAAATGCAAGTTTTGTAAGTCCTGATAGATTTAGAATGCTATAAGTAAGCGCCTTTGTTCGCTTAAGCTCATTAGGTTGACTCCCATCAGCTTCGATATGCTCGGCAATTCTTTTTTCAAAAACATTTTCCAAAACTGCCTTTGCTTCAGCTGTTTTATCGAAGAATAACAACAGCGCTACTTCTTGGACGTCGTATAATGTACCGTGATTATTGGTTCTAGATTTTTCAAAAAGTCCAAATTCGCTGGTCTGTAGCCATTTGAGATACTCGTCCATCCACTGTTTAATAGCACTGTCCAAATCAGGTTCTAGCAATTGATTTAGTTGCAAAATTTCTATGGCAGTCAGGATATTAACGACACCTGAGAATTCTATGATGCCAAAACCCCTTCCCGTATTCTCGCCGGGTATGCCTTGGGCGTGATTTAAATTGGGGTTCATTCTAGTGGCCTCATCCACAAACCAGACCTTTAGAAGTTTTTTAATTTTATCGGCATATTTTTCATCATCAGAAAAGAAGTATGCTAATGAAAGGCTACTTACGTTATTGAACATTTTGTTTTTGGCAGTTTTATCTACATTCTCCCCTCTAGTGACCGGGTTGACTTCACCATCTTTTCTTATCCATGGAAGTCCGTCCGTTTTTTCTGGATCTGGCCACCAATATGGTGCCAAGCTCAAATAATCATGCTTATCGCCACTGGCTGCCACTTTCTTTTTTTGTATTACAGAAAATGGACCTTCTTCTAATGCATTATCCGCAGCTTCAAGCAATTTTTCGTAGGCTGGCAGATACGTTTCCGATTCATTTTTTATTGCTTGTTTCACCAACAATAAATTGTCGTAGTTGAGGCTGGTCAATGTACTACTTATAACAGGTATGGTATTTGTTTTCGGAACATGGTTTTCTTTGGGATCATTTTTATTTTCTGCTGTAAAATCCTGCCCAAAAGTATGGGCCTTTACAAAAAAGATAACTAAAACCGCTAATTTAAATGAGTTGATATACATATGGCCTATTCTAGTTTTAATAACTCACTTCCTGCCAATAAAAAAGCTCCAGTACCATAGTTTTGCCAGCTATCCTTGGTTGCAGGTTCTGGACTAGCGCCTATATCCTGTACCCAACCAACCATACCATTTTCATGCTGACATGCCACTAAAGCCTTCCAGGCTTTTTTTACCTCCGGGGTATATTTGGTTTCATCAAGAATGCCATTGTTCACCCCCCATGCCAAAGCATAGGTGTAAAACCCACTTGCACTTACTTCACCATGGTCAAATGATTCGGGAGACAACAGACTGGTTCGCCATAATCCATCATCTTGTTGTAAAGAAGCTATTCGGGATGCCATTTCCTTGTAAAGATTCAGGTAGAAATCATAATGCTCATACTCTTTTGGTAAATCGGTTAGTATTAAAGCTAGGCCACTAAGTACCCATCCATTTCCTCGGGCCCAGAATATTTTCTTGCCATTTGGTTCTTTTAAATCCTCATCATTTACACCCCATTGAAAACGGGTATCTCTGGCAAAAAGTTTTTCCTCTTTATCGTATAATAGGTCATAGGTTTCCATGTAATACTTGTGCATGGCATCTAAGTATTTTTGTTCTCCAGTTTGTTTGGCATAAACCGTAATTACAGGCGGAGCCATAAAGAGCGCATCGCACCACCACCAAAGAATTTTTTTCTCTTTTTTCTTGTCCGTCCCGTCTTTCCATGAGTTTGGTTCGTAGAGGTGAGTGTCCAAAAATACTTTTGTTGGTCCAAGGTCGACTAAGTTCTTCCTTGTAGCATTGGCATAGAGGTACATATACGAAATGGCGACATCATCAGCATGATATGTGCGGTATAGTGGTTTCCATTCATTGTAATACCCCATCGTTTTTAAAGCAGCTAAAAAAATGGGATTCTTTGTTGCCTGATGGGCTTTACTTACCCCAACATAATATGCTCCGTTGGTCCAGTCTGTTGGCGCCAATGCAAAAATTGGATGTGCTTCTTGCCATTCTAAGGCTTTTACCATGGCTTTTTCAATTTGCACCTTATCCAAAGTATTTTGTGCGAAGAGGTTCGAACAGGCTAAAAACAAAATTAGTGCTATGCCTTTGCGTTGTAATTTTTGTGATAGTTTGCTTTTCATTGTGCTGTGTTAGAATAGTATTAGTTATGGTGTGTTGGAGTATATGACTTCATATGATTTGCTCCTGACTTAAGTATGATTTTTTTGGTTGTACTTACCTTGGGTTTACCATCTTCAAAAGAGATAAACACTGCGGCTGTTTCTTCTTTTTCAACTTTGACACTTAAATTCCCATAATTCAAAGCACTGCCATCACCTATATAAGTTGAAAATAAGTTGTTACGTTCATCTAGGGTGATAACAGCATAGCGCCCGGTGAATGATAATTTTTCTTCTGAATCAGTATACATATCCAATGGAGATTCTTGAATGATAATGTATTGTTTTAAGGGTCCACTGGAAGATTCACTTGTAACTTGAAAACCTTTGAATATACCGTCATGCTCTATTTTAGTTACCGATGTAAGATGGCTCTGATTGTTGCTGATGGGCTCATAGATTACTGCAAATGGATTATGCCATGCCTCACCATTTTGCCGAACAACAAGAGTAGGGGTCTTTGCATCACGATACACTTTAGGACCTTCTAAAGTGGGTGGTGCCATGGTTTTGGTGTAGGTTCTATTTTCATTACCCATGATGAAAGCCTTCATACCAATAGATGTTTTGGCAAGTTTTTCCGCTTTGAATACCGCAGTAACATTTTCTTTAAATGTATCACTAGACTTAATTTCTTTGAAATAATGCCAACCAGGGTGGCGAGCTTCTTTGTTATTTGTCCAGGGTTTGTTTTTGGAATTTGAATATCGATTGGGGTCAGAAGTTAAGGTTAGTTCTCCTTTGCTATGTTTTAATTGAAGAGATTCTCCAATGTTGTGGTAAATGTAATCATGGAATTCATTAGGTAACTCAGATTTGGAACGGAACACATCGATATAATATCCGGTAGTGGGTGAAGTTCTCACAATACCCATGGTCCGTTCCTGTATTGCTTCTGCATTATCGCCTTTATCATCTTTAAAACTTGTCATTGAGAATGAATGAAATGGTGATACAGGTTTTTTTTCTGGCCTAGGTTCAACGGCAATTTGTGCTACTGTATTAATTTCCAATCCGGCCCAGCCACCTTTACCTTCAGAAGCACCATTGACCACCACGGTATTGTTAGAAGCAAAAATCCGATAGTAATTTTCATGGATTTCGGTTCGGTATGTGCTACGGCCTGCTTTATTACCTAGTACGAAACCTTTGCCATATAATTCCATGAACATTCCTGTAGCATGCCCATGAACATAATGACCACCACCAACAAAACTCATTAGGCCGTCTTTGGGATTATTGGTTTCACTCAGATTTCGTTGCAAAACAATACCGGCAAAAGGTAACTCATCTGTTGTAGGCAAGGGATAGTCTTTAACGCTACCCTCAATGCTAGGTTCAAACCAAAGTAACTTAGTGGGTTCACCATAATATGTGGCACTATAACTTCTCTCCTTTAATTGAAATCTCTTATACTTTTTATCGGCAACAGCACTATTGATAAGTGAGCCAAATTTATCTTGTAATATTTCTAGTTTTTCAAGTTTAGCTAGATGATAAGCAGTTTCATAGGCATGATGATTGGGACGATATTGGCGATGGCCATCACCAAAGCTAAGCGTTTCTGTTTTATTGGGATAGGTCAGAAAATAATCTTTGGGCAGTACCTCTAAAATATGGGAATTGTTATTGCCCAATTGTAATGAAGGTCGATATTTGACCATGATTGTCATCAAATACGTCAAAAACCGATTTACTCCGTTTGAATAATTGATGCTCTCGGGCCAATCCCCACCATAATCAAGATAGTGGGCGCTTATCTTTTCGAAAGCATCTTGGCGTCTGGTATTTTTTGTTAAAAAATAGGGCAGTAGTTCTTCACGTTCTTGTTCATTATCCAATGCCAAGATGTTGCCTACCAAACTTGGAGATTCCAATATGGGCCAATTACAGTTTATAATCCCTCGTTCAAGTGCGAGGTCAACATAAGTTCGAAATACCTTTTGGCCATTTGAAAAATCAAAAAGTACCATTTCAGCTGCTGCTAAATCATACACTTTTCCATCCTGCTTTAGATACGAATGCACAAAATCATAAATGATGGGCAATTGTGCTCCTATTTCCCTTGCCTCGCGAAGATGATCTCTGATGTAAACCCAGCCTGCATTGTGATATTCTTTTTTTATGGGGAGTTGAAGCAGGCCATTGACAAACGTATGAAGTATGGTAGCTGCGTATTCCGCATACGATTCTTCTTCCGTCAAAAAATAAAGTACACCACAATCTACAGCAGTTTGCAAATAATGCATCATTAGGTCTTGTTCCTGTCTGTCCTTTCCATTAAAAGAGATGTATGTTTTAAAGGGAGGGTAGTTTTTGGCTTTATTTAAATCCAAATTCCATGGTAGTTGGAATAGGTAACGTTCTTTATCTTTTTGATACTGTGCGATATCTTTTTCAACCCTTTTCTGGAATTTTTTATAGTACTGCTTTACTTGAGGGTAATCTTTAATTTTTTGTAAAATTTCAGTTTTATCAGCTGGTTTTACCCAAATTAATGGACGCTCTGGTGATTGGGCAAGTAGCTTATTGCTTACTATAAGCATACAGGTAATTATCAAAGTCAAAACTTTTAACTTACTATACCTTATTTTTAGTTGTCGACCCATACTCATTTTTCCAATCTAAATTTTGCAGTTAGATTTTCTTTTGAAGAAGTTCCCACCATGACGCTGTAGTCACCTGGTTCTAAAATTTTCTCCATTTTTAGCCCTGTGAATTCCAGCATTTTTGGTACGATGGTGAAAGTGACCGTTTTTGATTCATCAGGATTGAGCTCAATTTTCTCAAATCCATTTAACTCTTTGTCAGGTCGTGTCACAGAACCTATCTCATCTTTAAGATAGAGTTGCACCACCTCTTTGGCTTTCATTTTACCTATATTGGTGACTTGAACGTTAACCGTAATTTCTGAAGTTGATGTCATTGTTTCCGAAGAAAGACTAAGGTTACTGTAAGCAAATTTTCCATAGCTCAAACCAAAACCAAAAGGATATAAGGGACCATCTTCTAAAAACAAATAGCCTTTTTTATTGTTGATTTCCTTCATGCTGTAATGAAAGGGTAGTTGACCGATAGAACGCGGTACGGTTACAGGTGATTTACCAGATGGGGAAACTTCCCCAAAAATGATTTTTGCCATAGATGAATCTCCAAATTCACTCAAGTCCCAACCATCTAAAATAGCGTCCGCTTTTTCTGAAATTGTATTGACTGAAAGGGTCCTTCGGTGTTTTAAAACAACAATGACCGGTTTGCCTATTGCTTTTACCCGTTTTACCAATTCGTCTTGGGCGCCGACAGGGTCAATTGTGGCACGATCACCCAATGCAATATTAAAGTAAGCTTCTTTAGAGGTGAATTCATCCCCACCTAGAAACAGGATTACTACGTCCGATTGTTTTGCTATATCCAAAAGCTTGTCCAGTTCGTCAGGTGTGGTAGAACGCATTTTTGGTACACTTGTATTCCCATCGGTCAATTCAAAACCCTGTTCGGCAGTAAATGTAATCGTGTTTCCTGCAACTTCTTCAAAAGCGGTTTTGGTTCCCTTATCTAGTAACGGACCCAACAGCGCGATTTTCTGCTTTTCTTTTTTTAAGGGGAGGATGTCGCCTTCATTTTTTAGAAGGATGATAGATTCCAAATCGGCCTCTTGTGCCAACGCTAAAGAAGCTTCGGAACGCACTTCTTTTTCAACTTTTTTAATATCAACATACGGATTATCAAACAGCCCAAGAATCATTTTTGTCCGCAGTACCCGTTTCACGGAACGGTCAATCATTTTTTCAATACTTGGGTCTTTTTTGACCATTTCAGGCAGGTAAGCATACGAATCTTCGGCATACAAATCAATATCAATGCCGGCAACCAATCCCATCAGGGCTGCTGCTTCTGGGCTTTCAGCCACTTTCATAAAGTAGTACAACCGGGCAATATCGTTGGAATCGGAAACTACATAACCGTCAAAACCCCACTGGTCTCTCAAAACTCCGGTAAGCAATTCTGGATTTCCATGACTGGCAACACCGTTTAAATCACCATGAGAGGCCATGATTCCCAAGGTGCGTGCTTCCTTTACCGCCGCTTCAAAAGGTGGGTAAATTTCGTCTATCAATGTTCTGGGCGAAATTTCTACTGCTGCGAAATTGGATCCGCCGAGCACTTGTCCATAACCAGCAAAGTGTTTTGCAACCGCTCCAATGTGTGTTCCATTGCCAAGGCCTTCATAATTACCTTGAACTCCTTTGATAGCATTGACGACCATTTGAGTGGTCAAATAGGTGTCTTCCCCAAACGCTTCCGACATACGGCCAAACCTTGGGTCTCTTACGATATCAGCTTCGGGAGAGTGGCACATGTGCATACCGCGTAAACGGGCTTCTTTACCAACTACATCCCAAATTCGATTGACCAGTTCTGGGTTAAAGGAAGCCGCTGAGGTTATCGGACGTCCAAATTTTGTACAGCCCTCGGCATCTACACCATTGTAGGATTCGGTTATAAATAATGCAGGGATACCCCATCGATTACTTTTAATTATATATTTCTGAAGGTCATTGTTCAGTTTAGCCGCTGCCAATGGCGAAATATGTTCTCCAGGATTTTTAATGCCGGCTATACCGAGTTTTAATTTTTCAGTAACCTTTTCGGATAGTACTAGTTTTCCTTTTTCATCTGATTTCACACCGATGTTGGCGTGAAAAATTCGCATCTGGGCTACTTTTTCTTCCAATGACATTCTTGGCAATAAATCTTCAACACGTTCTTCAATAGAAAGAGACGTGTTTTGATAAGGCATTTTGTTCTTTTGGGCACTTGCGCTAATTGCCAAAAGCAATAGATAAAATAGAAAACGGTATTTCATGCGTATTATCGTTATTTATAAAATTTAAAATTGTCAATCTCAACTGCCCCACCACTTTTTTTATGAATCAAAAAGTATAGGTTCTCGGTTTCTTCAAATCCGGTGGTGATAGGTATTGAAACTGATGTGAAATTTTTGTCCAGTGGTGCAATCTGGATTTTTTTGGATGCCAGCACCTCACCATCCAGTTGATTCCTTCGAATTTCAATAGAAAATTGGCTTTCTTCAATCGAATCAATCGTAAACGTAATTCCTGAATATCCTTTAATCTCTTTGATGTTCGGAAAATTCAAATAGCTCTTTTTAGCATTTGTAGCAACAATAAATCCATTTTCTCCATATTCTTTTTTTACCATACCTTCCATTTTAAAGTAATCCTCAGCTTCAATTACAGGTTGATCGGCGTTATAATTTGCGACACCAATGCCATCTACACGGATTGTAGCGATTTCGCCATTGTCTTTATAATGTACATAGCTAATGAAAGTGTCCCTGAACCATCGGTTACCAGTTTGGCTTATATCGCAATACGTATAATACCATTGGTTGTGCCACTCAAAGAACGAACCATGCCTGCCTTGAAGAAATCCATTTGGCCAAGTAGGGGCTTCGTAACCCTTGGCAAAGCTTTCTTTTTTTATAACGGTGTCTATATAGTTATATGGGCCATATAGATTATCGGATATGGCATAAAAACAGCCCCACGATAGGTAATACTTGTCTTTATACTTGTGAACAAAAGGTTTGTCGTCTGTTGGTTTTTCAGTATTATTTCCGTCCTGATTATATGGCCCCCTTGGATTTTTGATTTCAATTTTCCTTGGTGTTTCGGCCAGACTTACCATATCGTAGTTGAGCTTGGCGATGTAATAGTCCCAAACACCAAAGATGATGTAATGTTCACCATCTTCTTCAAAAATGGCCATATCATATTCATCTGAAGGGGTAAGGTCTTCTTTCAATAGTGGTTCTCCAAGGGGGTCTGACCACGGGCCCGTTGGTGAATCGGCAACCATAACCCCAGTTTGTTGATTACGTTCTGAAAAATACCAATAGTATTTTCCGTTTCTGTATCCGACGTCGGTTGCCCAACAGCCCTCAAAAGGTTTTCTAATATAGGTTTCTTCTGGTTTTAGGGTACTTCTGTGCGTCCAATTGACCAGGTCAGGGGAGGACCACACCCACCAATCTTCCATGATAAATCTCTTGTTTTCTATAGATTTGTCATGGGAAGCATACACGTAAGCGGTATCTTTAAATATGTGTATATGCGGGTCGTTAAGTCCTTTGTTTGGGACGATAGGATTTTGTCCTGTAGCGATTAGCCCCATCAGGAATAATGAAAAAAGTAATGTATTTTTTTTGTTTTGCATATCGATTCTACCACTTAAGGTCTAACAATTTCACTTCTCTCCGCATTTTGAGCTTCCGATAATGTCTTTCCTTCTATAAACAACACAAATCTGTCCAATCCATGGAATCTTGACCTTCCGGAAACCTCCATCGTATATATGCCAGCAGTTTCAAACGTCACAAAAATATCATGCGGGTCGTTATCACTGGTATTGGAACGCCAAAACCATTCACCAACTCTGTTCATATAAATTTTGAACCAACCATCTGCACTATTTCCTTCTGGATTAGGAGTTTTACCAGTACCCTTGGGATATACCGTGCTACCTTCCCTTTGCCCAAAAAAATCTGCTGCATCCCCAAATCGAAGCCAAGAATCATTGGCTTCTGAAATACTATTGCCCTCAGAAATTCTTGAACGCCATACGAACTGGTACGTTCCTGGGGAGGTGATGTTTATTTTATAGGTCAATATTCCGATACCTGGTGTCGTGAAGTTATCTTCCTTGTTCCAAATCAGATAGCCTTCCCCATCAAAGCCTTCCAGGGTTGCTCCTCGTTCCCACTCAATCGTTCCTTCAACGGTTTCGAATTCGACGCTGACAATACCGTCTTTTTCCACATAGGTCAGTTGATCAACGGTAGGGCTAGGATTTACTGCATTTTCCGGTTCTTCTTGCTCTTTTTCATTACAAGAAGCTATGAAGATTAACATAACCCATAATTTAAAGTGCAAGTAATTCATTTGCTTAGTTTGAAGATTTCGTTATTGTCTTTGAGAAATGGATTTGTACGGGCCCTATCAATCCTGAAGGAACTAATGGATCATCTTTCTTATAAAAGGGCGCTGTGGTGAAAGTTGTTCTTTTTCCCGGGGGCCTAGGTTCATTGTTGGTGTACCATTCTGGCATTGTCAAAGATGTAGCTCTATGCTGCCCTAGTTGATACCCACCATCATTTGGGGGATAGCGTTCATCACCAATCAAACGGTTGCTCCATAGATTGGTAAGTTGAATTTCTAAGGTATTGTTTCCAAGATGAACAAAATCGGTTACGTCCAACTGGAAAGGTGGCATCCACGAAACAGCAACTTTTTTTCCATTGATGATAACTTCTGCAGCGATATGGACCGTCCCCAAATCTAAGGTTACGTTCGTATTCGCTTCAATCTGGTCTTTGGTCAAATTGAAATCTTTGACATACGTAGCAGTACCGCTGTAATGGTTGATTGAATCCATTCCATGTTTGCTCCAGTCCACTAAGGATTCAAATTGCACATTACCGCCATAACCATGGCCTTCTTGGAACGAAACTTCCCAATCTTTTGAAATATCAACGGGTTCAGGAATATCTTTTATTGAAACTTTCCATGTTTTTCCTGATGATAATTGCACGTCGTAATTACCGATTGTAGCTGTAGTGGCTTGTATTTTATTCTCTTCGGATAAAGTAAAAAATACATCTTTTACAGGACTTGGAACCGATTCAACATCGGAAGCTTCTTCACGGAAAACCACGAATACCGATTCGCCTGTATTTAATTCAATATCTGTAACTGTACTATTTCCGTCATTTTTGAACTGTGCCATTTTGGTAATGCTTCCGTCCATGGGATTCCATAGTTCAGGAATTTTATTAGCTACCCTAAAAGAGGTCTTGAACGTTTTGGTACCAATGGTATCGGCATTGAAAAAGAAGTAAATGTCCTCTTCCTTTGTTTTTCTGTGGAAATAATCTACGGCATCACCATTGAGAATGTCCATATCGGGCTCCAATTTAGCGGTGTTCATTACCTTTTTCCAATCATCTGCTTCACCTATTAAAGGTGCCAATTCCTTGGCCAATTGCTCAAACTGCTTTTTTGATTCTGCTGATGCTTGATATCCGGATAGCTTTTTCGGTCTATCACCGAAAATGGTAACCCCGCTTTTTGCAATTTCAAGGATTCGCTTTAGTGTTGGCAGAGAAAGTGTCTCACTATTTTTCAACACCAATATTTTGTAGGTGGTTCCCTCCGGAAGTTTTAATTCGCCATTTTCAATTTTTAATCGGTTGCGAAGTACATCGGTGTTGACATTGTCAAAATTGATTTGTTTTGGAATCACGGGATTAAAATCTGTTCTGTAATAGGAAGAATTTGGGGTTCCTTCACCCACATAGACCAACATATCGGAAACTGGTACGCCTTGCCGAAGCATATGAGAACCACGAGCGATATAATCAAACCAAGCAGCTCCTGCGTTTTTCCACCAGGTTTGGGTACGGTCAAAATGAAAGCCCCAACGGTTCATGGTCATGCCGGGTTCGGCATGAGTGTTGGCTTGATGCGCAAAACGATGAAACATAAACTCATTAATACCATAGGTCCATGCCAAGTCACCAGAAGTTTTTGCCATTGCAGGGTGACCTTTCCAGTTGATTTCTGGCCTTGAGGTAAAGGATTCTGCAGAAATCACAGGTTTCCCATAAATATGGGCAGAAGAAACCGCGGATGCGGTCTGGGTAATGGGTCTATTCATCCAAAATTCGCCCATGGGGATATCGGTTACGCCACCTATGTCCAAATCATTTAAAGGGCCAAATCCATAAGGTTCAATGTAGCTTTCCAGACCATCAGCATTACAGAGTTCGGTAAAGTATTGAAAATAGTTTTTGGTCATTAAGTTAGTTATGACTTGACGATAGTCATAAAGAACGGCTTCAGAGGCTTCGGGACTTTCTATGAAACGCCCTGCAACTAGAGGTAGTTTAGAGATGAAATCATACCCTTTTTCATTTGAAAATATTTCAACAAAACCCTCTGTCCAGTTTTGCCCTCCCATTTCGTAGCTGTCGATTTCTGCATATTTTAAAGCATTAGGAGCTATCGCTTTTGAATTTTCAACTACCTTTTTGATAAAGGCGTCGTAGTGTTTTTTAAAAGGCGCCCGACTTAATTTATCTACCTCCAATCCCCGTCCCTCATCAGATGCAGGATTATTGAAGGCACCTGTAGAGGTATACCCGAAACGTAAGATAGTCCAGCTTCCTCTGGGTAGAGTTGCTTTCAGCATTCCGGCTTCGGTCATGTTTTTGCTTAAATCCTTGATGTCCTCTTTGGAGATGATCATTTTATCTTCTGCATTGCCAATCACATCCAATCGGTGGTCTTCTGTTCTGGTAATCGAAGTTCTGCCTAATGGGTTGTTTATAAAATAAGTGCTGGTGAGCTGCACTTCTTTCAGTTTGGTCGGTTGATTGAACTGTAATCTAAAATACTTTGAAGTAATACCTTCAAAATGGTCGTTGATGGCCCACTCCCCTTTTCCGGTTCGGACTTTAAATAAATCTCTTACGTCCTTGAAATTTGTACCATCGTCACTGGTCTGCAAAATTGCTTTTGCATGCCTGTCATTGAAGACGATCTTGACCGAGCGTATGGTCTTTGGATACTGGTAGTTGAATTGTAGCCAAGGATTCTTATTGTTTTTGGCACCTAATTCGGATACATCATCGACTTTACCATCAGAAACTATTGAAATATCAAGGCGTTTATCTGAAGAAGTTAGGGTGGGCGTGTTAGTGGCATCATCCAGTTCGGATTCCAAAGCTGGATAGGCGATTACGGCAATGTCTCTATAAAAACCTTCTCGTTCCGTTGGTTTTTCAAGTGCCAATTCAATGTCTCCACCAGATACTTGCGTTTCATTCCAAACTACCATTTTCATGGATTCCTCAGGGGTGATCCATGGGCCACCACTAGCAGACCATCCATCACAATTGTGCACCCCAAAAGTGAGTCCCAATCGCTGAGCTTCCTTGGCGGTATGTGAAATCATCTCATGATGTTCGGGAGAATTGTATTTGATAGGGCCATTGGGTATACCCTGTGTGATATTGAACAACAACAAGCCTCCGAGGCCAACTTCTGCCATTGCTTCTAAATCTTTCGTAATCCCGGCTTTGGTCATATTTCCGCTCATGGCGTGCATCCATGTTCTAGGTCTAGATGCCTCTGGAGGATTTTTGAATTCATCTTCTAGGTTGGATGTTTCCTTTTTCTCCGTTTGGCAAGAAAGGAGTAAGATGAACGGTAAAATAAAACTAGCTATAAAGTTTCGCATACTACAAAATCCTGGTCAACTAAAATACTTTATTGCCCTTGTTGAAGTATCCTGTACTGTATGGTGTTAATAGTTCAAGTTATACTATTTAGAAATCCAAAATCCAGAATGTATCTGTAGTGTATTATCGGTATTTAATCAATGTACAATTCATCAATAAAAGGTCCGCTTTTGCCAGTAGTCTTTAATTGAATGTTATTTGCTCCAGTGTTAAGGGTAATAATGGTTGGCACAAATTTCCATTCTTTTTCCCAACCCCCCGTTGGATGAAACTCTAGCGTTCTGATGTATTCATCGTTTACGTATAATTCCATCGGATGCAGTTGATCTGTATTGTTGTGCATATATCTGAACCGAATACTATAATCACCGGCCTCACCATCGTTTTCTTGATACCACGTTATTGCACCTTCTTTTCCATCGAATTTTACAAATCCACTACCTTTAAATCGATGCGCATTTTTACTCGATTTTGCTCCACCTTCCATGATACCCTCTTCTGCGGCAATATTGATTCCTCTCCCGATCCACATATCTTCTGAATGTTCATCACCCCAAAATAGGCCTTCATTTTTTCCAAATTTCTCACTCATATTCAAAACGACTTTCCCATTTTGTTTTACAACAGCCTTAACGGTAGTGCCATCTGTAACTTCAAATGGTTTTTGATATGGAATCCCACTAGTCTCTGGGTCAGTGCCATTGGTAGTATAAAGTATTTCGAGTTTGGCATTATTGATTTTACCAAGGATTGGAATTTCTTCGGCGATAATGGAAACTTGGTTGGATAAATACAGTGCTTTATCGCCTAAAATGCCTCCAGTAATAAGGGAACCCTCTTGGGCATTTTCTTTTTCTTCTAGAAACAATCTAACTTTTCCAAAAAACATACTTCTAAAATTAGCTTTGGTACGACTGGTTGGGTCTATGGGGTTTCCATTTTCAATAGATACTTTTTCTAAATCGCCAAGTAGATTGTAATACACCTTGTTTTCCGCATAAGGGAATAGATTGTCATTGGCATCCATACCTTCAGAAGTTATGATGTAACTTGTGGTGAAACCTGATTCGGCAGCTAATGTATCTAGTGTTGTTTTTAATTTTGATGGTTGCTTGCTTGTGTTAAAAGCTGTTCGTTTTACTTCTTGACCTTTTTTATAGGCTACGGCCTCAAGTTTTCCTTCTTGGTAGGGCACCATCCATTCGCACTGCATTTCGTTCCAAACGGTTCCCGGTTTATCCTTACCTAAAGATTTGCCATTGAGAAATAATTCAACTTCATCTGCATTTGAATACACCCAAACTGGGACTACATTACTCTTTTTCATTCTAGGGTGTGTCCAACTTGGTAGCATATGCAACATGGTTTCTTTGGTCCATTGACTTTGGTAGAAATAGAACAAGTCCTTTTTGAATCCGGCAACGTCCAAAGCACCGCCCATAAATAAATTAAAGGGCAAGCCTCCGTGTGCTAGACCTGCTTCTCCATAATAATCAAAACCTGTCCAACGGAAATGGCCACTATGCCAAGGTAAATCGCGTACTACTTCCCAATACTTTCTTGCAGACACTCTAACCGTAGCATTATCATATGATGAATTGAAGCTTTGTTTTCTGTTTTTCCAGTTTTTAGGGTCAATACCTTCATAAAAGAAAATTTCTTTTTCGGTTAAATCTGGTAATGGATATGTGCCTGGCAGTTCATTATCTCTCCACCATGTTTGTGTTCTATAGTATCCACGTGTTTGCCATGTATGGGGTGCTTCAGTAGAAATGAACGGCTTGTCAAAGGTTTTACTTTCAATGAATTTTTTTGTTTCAGAGCCCCCGTTAACGCCAATGATTTCCATGTCCTCACTATTCCCCGCTCCAGAGGTGAACAAGCGTGTAGTATCCAAACTTTTTCCGAATCTCACCAATTCTGGAGCAATGTCACTATGTGTTTCGTTACCCAAACTCCAAAGAAAAATGCTGGGATGATTACGGTCTCTGGTAATCCATTCTTTCATATCTCGTTGCCACCAAGAATCGAACGCTTGCTTGCCATAATCCTGTGCTGCCTTTTTATGCCAACCATCAAATATTTCGTCCATCACCAACAAACCAATTTCATCACAAAGATTATAGAACATAGGTGGAGTAGGGTTGTGGGATGGACGAATTGCATTAATGCCCATGTCTTTTAGCAATTGCAGTTTCCAACGCAGCATAGGCTTGGTCCAAGCACCACCAACAGGGCCACCTTCCCAATGTTCACATACCCCTTTTAATTTAATATTCTCACCATTGAGCCAAAACCCGGTTTCTGTTTTCCATTCAATCGTTCTAAAGCCAAAATTGGTCTTGACTTCATCAAGTACTGTTTCGTTGCTCTCTATTTGAGTCATGAGCTGGTATACTTCTGGTGTTTCTGGACTCCAAAATGAGGGGTTATCTACTTCAAATTCAATTTGGAAATCATCTTCGATGTTTTGGATATTTCTTGAAGTGGTCGCAAGGATTTTTCCTTGAGGAGAGAGTACCCTTACCTTTAAAACCAAGCCTTTTTTTGCTTCAATCATGTTGATTTTAGCAGCTACCGTAGCTTTTGAGTTGGTGATTTTAGGTGTAGTTACAAAAACACCGTTTGGCGCAATGTGTGTGGGTTGTACTTCTATCAAATGAACAGGGGCATAAATGCCACATGGGTGATACCAGCGTGCGGATGGTTCCAAACTATTGTCAACACGGACAGCAATGGTATTTTGACCTTCTTTTAAATATTCGGAAATATCATACCTGAAACTAATATAGCCGTAAGGTCGTTTGCCCAAATACGCCCCGTTGACCCATACCTCACTGTTCATATAGACTCCTTCAAATTCAATGTATGTAGTGTTGGAAAGCCTTTCTTTATTCCGTTCGAAAGATTTGCGGTACCAACCGATTCCACCATCGTGATAACCACCACCTTGACCTTGATCACCACCTTCTCTGACACCTTTTTCGAAAGACCAATCGTGAGGAACATCTAGAGTAATCCAAGCTGAATCATCTAGATTTTCTTTTGAAAAGGAAGAATCGTCCTCTAAAATAAATCGCCAATTTTGATTGAAGTTGGTTTCAGTACGTTGTGAAAAACCGTTTAATACAGAAAGGAAAAGCAGCAACGAAAGAGGTATACATTTTCTCAAATAAATTTGAAATTTCATAAATTAAGGTTCTAAAAGTTGTATAACAGAAGGTATTATTCGAATGGGTCCAATCAAACCAGCAGGCAATAATTCATCTCCTTGTTCGTAAAATGGATATACCGTAAAAGTGGACCTTTCTCCAAGATTTGCAGGTTTATTATTAATATACCAATCCGGCATTTTATCCATAGATAGCTCATAGCCAGAAATGTTAGGGTAATTTTCATCCCCAATTAATCTATTGGTCCACTGGTTTGTTATTTCAATTTTAATGGTATTTTCCCCTTTCTTTAAAGCTGAAGTTGCATCTATTATGAATGGGGCTTTCCAAAGCACCCCTAAATTCGTATCATTTAAAACAACCTTCGCGGCGATATTAACTTGACCTAAATCGATGGTAATCTTTTGGCCTTTTGCAAGCATTTCATCTTTAATATTGAATGTTTTTACATAGGTTGCGGTTCCCGAATAATATTTTATGACTTCACCCTTATGTGTTGTCCAGTCTATTAAATTTGAAAATGAAAAGGCATTATCCTTAAACTTTATATCAGGAAAAGTGACTTCCCAATCCTTAGAGATATCAAGTGCTTTAGGTAGGTCTTTTATCGATATCGTTTTTGAATTGCCGTCCTTCAATAGAAAATCATACGTACCATTTTTGTTAATTTCAAATTGAATTGCATTTTTATTTGATAATGTCGATTTTATGTTTGAATACGCTTTTATACTGTTTGGCTGTATTGAATTTATACCATTGGATATTTCTCTAAAAACTATAAAAGTAGACCCTTCGGCAGGTAAAGTTATATCTACAAAGGTTTTCCCATTTTCATGTTCGAAAGCACTTAGTTTTGTGATTTTTCCTGTCATTTGGTTCCATAATTCTGGAATTTTTCCGTTTACATTGAACGTACATCTATATGTGCGTTTGGTTGTAGTAGTATCTGGATTAAAGAAAAAATAAATATCCTTTTCGGCTGTTTTTCTATGGATGTAATTGATGTCCTCACCATCTTCTATCAATAAATCTATTGGAATATTATGCTTTTTAAACAAGGCATCCCAATCTGTTATTTCAACGTATGTGCTAGGGCTGTTCCAAATAATACCAACGAGGTTAGTGAAGGCTTTCTTATCTTCTTCGGTAATTTTAAAACCTCCTAATTCCTTTGGTTTTTCACCAATAATGACAACACCTTGTTTTGATAGTTCTGCAATTCTTTTAAGTGTTGAAAGGTATATTTCTTTGGTATTAAAAAGTTGTAGTACATCATAGGTCAAACCATCTGGAAAAACGAGTTTACCATTAGTGCTGGTTACTCTGTTTAGAAGCGCATCGGTATTGACGCAATCAAAATTGATGTGATTTGGTAGTTTTAATGCATTCCGTTTTACAATTGAATTCGGTGATCCATCACCAACAAAAGTGAGAACTCTCGAGACAGGTGTACCTTGGCGTAGCATGAATTGCCCCCGGGCAAGATATTTGAACCATGACTTGCCAGCATTGTCCCACCACGTTTGGGTACGGTCAATATGTGAGCCCCATTGACTCATAGTCATTCCTGGTGCCACATTGGTATTGGCTTGATGCGCATAACGATGAAACATAAATTCGTTGATGCCAAGCGTCCATGCTTTGTCACCTGTTAACTTTAAACTACCGGGATGACCTTTCCAATTGACTTCTGGCCTTGCCGAAAAGGACTCTGCAGAAATAATGTTCTTACCATAAATACGGGCGCCAGAAACTGCTGTTTCTGTTTGGTAACGCTGATGCATCCAAAACTCGCCCATAGGTATGTCCACTTTTCTTGCGGCGTCGAGTTCGTTAAAAGAAGCATTAAAACTATAAGGTTCAATATAGCTTATGAGACCATCTTTATGGCAAAGCTCCGTGAAATATTCAAAATAATTATCGGTCATCATTTTGCTATTGAAGTTTCGGATATCCCACAAAATACGTTCGGTGGTCTCTGCATCATTGATATAACGCCCCGCGTACAAGGGCAAATAATCAAGGATGTTGTACCCCAGTTCACTATTAAATTGGTTTTCATAGCCTTTGGTCCAATTTTGCCCTCCAACCTCATAGCTATCTATTTCGATATATTGCAAGGCATTGGGCGCAACTGGCTTGGATATATCAATGACGTTTTTTACATAGCCATCGTAAAAGGTTTTGAAAGATTCGCGATTCATTTTGTCCACTTCCCAACCTCTTCCTGCGTCTGATGCAGGACTGTTCACTGCACCTGTAATTGTATATCCAAAACGCATGATGCTCCATTTTCCTTCTGGTAGCTGTGTGGTTAGTTGTCCATTTTTGGTCATAGCATTAGTGAGGTTGATGATATCCTTTTTTTGAACAACCATCGATTTGTTGGACGCTTTGATTTCAGGAATACGATGGTTTTCCAGTTTGAACAGCGAAGTACGTGCCAACATATTATCGAAGCGCTGGGTAGAACTTAGCTTAATTTCAGAAATGTCCAAGGCGATTTCACTTTGAATTCTGAAAAAGCGGCTGGTAATTCCATCAAAAGACATATCAATGCCATGCTCTTTTTTACCTTGACGTAAAAGTTTGAGTTCTGATATAGTATTGAAATCAATTCCGTTTTTTGAGGTCTGTAGTACAACTTTGCCTTTCGCACTGATGGCCTTTTCAAAGTTTATATATAATGAACGCAGCGTAAAAGGACTTTCGTAGCTAAATTGAATCCAAGGGGTGTTACCTTCTGCTTTTAAGAACGTTCTATTGTCAATTTTGCCATTAGTTAAGACCGCTAGATTTAAATCTGTATTTGAAGAACTCAATTTGGGTAGTAGCTTAGCATCGTTTATCTCGGATGCAAACGCGGGATAGGCGAGAACCGCGATATCCTGATAAAAATCTCCTCTTTGGCTAGGGGTTTTAAGCATAAGATTGACATGGCCTCCATCGGTTATCGTTTCACTGAATACAACTTGCTTCATGGAATGTTCAGGAGTTACCCATGGTCCTCCACTCGAAGTCCACCCATCACAATTGTGTACTCCAAAACTTAAACCTAAGCGTTCACACTCGGCTGCAGCATGACCGATTATTTCAATATGCTCAGGGGAATTAAAGATTATATTGCCTTCAGGAATTCTATGGGATACGTTGAACAAAATGATTCCACCAATACCTGCTTCGACCATAGCTTCCAAATCTTTTGTTACACCTACTTTGCTCATATTGCCATTCATGATATGGTACCATGTTCTTGGTCTGGCTTCTTCTGGAGGATTTTTAAACTTGACTTCTAGATTTGAAGTTGTCATTTGCCCATACGAGCACGGCCCAAACAATACAAAACCAAATAGGATTAAAAATCTGATGCCTAAAGGATAAAAGGTTTTCATTATGATTAGGTTTTATTTCGAAATCCAAAAGGTCGAACTCACTGGTTTGAGTGTTAAATAACACTTGGTGTACTCATGACCATCTATTTTAAAATGGGTTATGTTTTTCAGTTCAAGAATTTCTCCATTATGGGGGTTGGCGTTGTTCAAGTACAATGTTCCTTTTAGAGTGACTTCTGTACGGATGGTTTCATCACTGGAGTTGGAAAAGTAAAAAATGTCTATTCCATCCTTGATTTTGTGAATATAGGAGAATTTGCCAAAGTCAGTTGATAACACTGGGTTTGGTGAAAACTGGACATCTGGTATAAGGTGCTGGCTAATCGCTTTTGAGATGTTTTCTTTATCTGGGATAGGAATGAATACAGCATGTCCTCCATTATCATTTGAATTTGTCCGAACTTTAGAGGTGTCCAGAGCCAGTGAATTGACATCAAAAATTTCACGGACAAGATTTATGACCTTTTCGTCCTCTCCCATCTCTGAAGATTTGAAAGGTAATTGGGTCGTAGCAACTACTAAACCTCCCTGACTATAATAATCCTTTATCTTTTCAAGGGTTTTATAAGAGATTACATTACAACCAGAAATAATCAGTGCTTTATATTCTTGTTTGTTTTCAGCATTGTTTAGGCGGATACTTCCTGGTTGGATACTGTACTTTTCTTCCAAAAAATATTCTGGATGGATAAATGTAAAATCTTGCCGAATGTCATTGGTCAATAACCCGCTAATTTCTTGGTAGTCGGTTTCTGGAGATACAAAAAAACCTTGTCTCGGATTTTCAGGATCATCAAAACGAAACCACCCTGCCAGTTCTTCAAAAGGATAAAAAACGCCCACATCAGCAACTCGTCTACCACCTTGCAATAGCATGCATGACCTTCCAACGAAATTGGAATATGTTGGTAGGGCAGGAGCTATCTTTTCACTGTAGGGCGAAACCAAAGGCTGAATATAAACCTGTTCTGGATTGTACCATAATCCGTGGGGGACAGCAAAATTTACGCCGCGTGAAAACAAATCCATCATAGAGCGGTAAAGCATCAATGAATCAAAAACCTTTTCTTTATAGGCACCATAGATTTCGGTGGCGACAATGGGCCTGTCATAGTAATCAGCTGCTGAACTTATTAATTTATGTCCATCTTGACCAAATTGATACCATTTAATGGCATCAGTTAGTGGAACAGCGGTATGCCTAAAAAATTTGAAAATATCACCGTTCATATCTATGGGGGTAGGGTCATAATTACCTGGTGGATGTCCCGTATCTTTGAGTCCGTTCTTTTTGGTCCATTCACCGACCAATTTTGGAAATCCTTCCGCTAATAGTTCCGCTCTTGTGTTAAAAAATGCGTGGCGTACAGATTCGGTTTTTGGACCAATGTTGTACCACAAGGCAGGATACCAAGGTTTGGGGTCATACCCATTTAATTCCTCAAACTTTTCATTGAAACGACCAGTCCATGTTCTAGGGTGTCTCCAAAAACCGATATCATCAAAAAAGGTCATTTTGATGGCGTTTCCAAAGTATGATTCAAAGTTGGCTTTGTAAACATCATAGGTTAATCGTATCATTTCCCTAACTGCAGTAGTATCTAAATAGTCCACTACGGGAAATGCCTTATGGTGACTGTCTTTAACTATAGGAAAATACATGATATTCCATTCACCCTGAGGTACTTTCCAAGAGAGAAAACCTTTGTTTACAGATGCTGTAAGCTCAATTCTTTCCAATGTTTTTTGGTTCATGGCAACCACAGAAAGAAGTTTTCCGTCAGGCACTCTCTCATTAAAATCGGTTGGACCCTTTACCAGCTTTTCTATTTTATCCAAACGCTTCATAGTATGTTGTGGAAAAAGTTCTCCGAGCTTACCACCTGCCATTCCACTTGGAAAATCATTATCATCGTATAAAATTACCTGCATGTCCAATTCTTCAGCAGTGTCCAAAACATCTTGAAAGCGTTCTAAATATTGGGGTGAAAGAAATTTAGGTGTTGTACCAGGGCGCCCATCTTTTTTTGGAGCCAGGGGTAAAACGCTTATGCCACTAAAACCTCCCAACTCTCTGGCGTCCTTCATTTGCTTTTTAATACCTTCCGTAGTGAGTTCACCATTGATGTGCCAAAAAGGCATTGGTTTATAATCGTCTGGTGGATTTTGAAAATCTTGAATGAACTTGTTGGTTAAAGGCCTACCTTTTGGTTTGCAAGAATAAAAGGATACGCCTAAGACAATGGTAAAAAAGATTAAAATTGATGTTTTTTTGAAAATTTGATACATGTGTTTAGTCTTTGGTTATTTTACTGCTCCACCAGTCTTCGTTCGGTTTAAAATCAGAGGATAACAATTTTTGGCGCTGTTCATCTAAGCTTCTAACTTGACATGCTAATCTGTTGATTTTATGGGTTTTTTATATGGCTCAGCAATAGATTTTTCACTTCCTTTCCCTTTCCAACTGGTGCAAAAATGATTCCTGCCCATCTGGCCCTTGCCCATTCTTTCCCGTCAGTACTTCCTATTTTTGAGACAACAGTAACTTTATCACCTTTATTCAATTGTACATTCTCCCATAATGCATTGAATGCTTCACCTTCTTCGAACATTTTTTGGGTTAGGCTGGGCGAATAAGAGCCAAGTTCCGTACCATTGATGAGCAGTGTAAAAGTTGATTGTCCGTCGTTTTCACCAACACCAACAAATACTACATCATAGTTTGCACTTTTAAAAGTAAAATCTGTTGTGGTACTTGCTTCTTTGTTTTTATTTGGATTAATGGCAAGCCACCGACCACCTGTGTCTTTGTAATATCCGGTTCCTTCAATTGGAAAATCATCTACAGGTAATGTCTTGTTCTCAATAACCGAAGCACCTATGGTCTGAAAATATGATGGTTCTGTCCATAAAAGCGTTACTCTAGCTCCTTTATCTTTTGGTACATAGTTTCTATCCTTTGTTAGTATAAACTTATCGAACTCAAAGCCGTCTTCACGCATACTTAACTGAATGTCGTGAACACCACTTTTTTCAATATCTAAGTAAATTTGATAGGGTACTCCACAATGCACTTCTTTTGTTCGTTGTTTACTATCCCATGTCCATTCATTTTTTCCTTCGCACCACTGCATGCGTTGCCCATTTTCAGGCCAAGTCCCATTAAGGCCTACGTGAATACCATTATCCTCGCTGCCCGTACTGAAGGCACGCATCCAAAGATAATATCTACCCGGATTGTTGAAGTTGACCTTGTAGTGCAACACTTCTAGCTTACCTGGTTCATTTGAGAAGTTTTCTCCATGGATAAGCTTGTCGGCGTGAGTCGCTCTAGTATCTGGCAGAATTTCAAGATAGGTGTTGTTGCTTGCTTGGCTGGCATGGTTGTCATCTCCATCTAGTCCCGCAAATGGTGCTTCATGTATGGTGGTTCGGTACCATTGGCGAATCTCAGATTTACTTTGTTTGTAATAATATTCCGCTTCTATGGCTACAAGCCCATTTTTTTCTTCGAAAAAGTTTTCTTCACCAACAATAGGAGCAGTATATATTGATTTTTCGCTCTGGGCCTGCATATTAAAACAAGAGGCTACGATGTTCAAAAAAATAAAGCATATCAGATTTGTCGAACGCATGATATAAGCTAAAATTTAGAAGAGGTATGACTTATAGAAAATAAATATCTCATCAGCAAGCTACCATTTTTCCCTAATTAAGGTATCCTGTGGTATGCTGTTCCAATAGTAATGGATTAAGCTACTTGGTATTTTTTGTTTTTAAGACACCTATTATTAACCATATGGAAGACTTACCTTGATATGCATGTAACCACAGGATAGTTCATAATGGATATTGGGTACCTTTAAGACTTAAATTTTTATAGATGAAAACGATTTTTAACAACCTAAATGTTTGTTTGCGATACTTTTCATTAGTATCGGTTTTTGTTTTAATGTCAAGCTGTGATGATAACTCTAAAGACCATCTTACTCCTATTTTTGATGGAGATACATTGCAAGGCTGGCATACCGTAGGAGGCAAGGCTACTTATAAAGTTGATAATGGTGAAATCGTGGGCACCACCGTTGCCAATACACCAAACACTTTTTTGGCTACTGATTCGCTGTACACTGATTTTATCTTGGAATTGGATTTTAAAACTGATTCCGTATCTAACTCCGGGGTTCAAATCAGGAGTAATAGCTTTCCTTGGTACCGTAATGGTATTGTCCATGGATATCAAGTAGAGATAGACCCTTCAAAAAGGGCTTGGAGCGGTGGCATCTATGATGAAAAAAGAAGGAAATGGCTTTGTCCACTTAATGGAAATCCAGAAGCTCAAAAAGCATATAAACCAAACGATTGGAACCATTATCGCATAGAGGCCATAGGCGATACCATTAAAACTTGGATCAATGGAGTGCCCGCTGCACATTTGATTGATGACATGACGAACGAAGGTTTCATTGCCCTGCAGGTGCACAGTATTGGAAAGAGAGGAAAACCAGGCGTTGATATACGCTGGAAAAACCTTGAATTTATCACTAAAGATGTATCAAGTTATAGTAAATCAATATCCTTAGCACCTATAATTACCAAAAATCAATTGACTTTTCAAGAGAAGAAAGATGGGTGGCAAATGCTATGGGACGGTAAAACAACCAATGGTTGGAGAGGAGCTAAATTAGAGGAATTTCCTGAAACTGGCTGGGAAATTGAGGATGGTGTGTTGACCGTTCTGGCAAGTGGTGGTGGTGAATCTGAAGCTGGTGGGGATATTGTGACCAAAAAGCTTTATGGAGATTTTGAAATGAAGACCGATTTTAAGATTACGGAAGGTGCCAATAGCGGTATTAAATATTATGTGGATACCGAACTGAATAAAGGAGAAGGCTCCTCTATTGGATTGGAGTTTCAAATCTTGGACGATGAACGGCATCCCGATGCTAAATTGGGAAACCACGAGGGAAGCAGGACTGTAGGTTCGCTATATGATTTGATTCAAGCAGATACCAATAAACATATGAACCCTATTGGGGAATGGAATACCGCCCATATCGTTTCTAAAGAGAATAAGGTTGAACATTGGCTCAATGGTGTAAAGGTACTTGAATACGAGCGTGGCAGTGAAGACTTTTTACAATTGGTAAGTGAAAGCAAGTATAAGGATTGGCCCAATTTTGGACTTTTGGAAAAAGGAAACATCCTTCTTCAAGATCATGGTGACCGGGTTTCTTTCAAAAACATCAAAATAAAAACGTATGAGCAAGCAGAATAGAAGGGATTTTGTGAAAAAATCCGCATTAGGTGGACTAGGTCTAGTAAGTGCCTCCGCTATGTCGATGAGTGCCAAAAGCTATCGAAATATTATAGGTGCCAACGACCGACTTCATGTTGCCATTGCCGGTTTAGGCCGAAGGTTGGGTGCTTTTTATGATCCTATTGCACATAAAAAAAGTAACGTCCGCTTATTATATCTATGTGACCCCATGGAAAGTCAAATGACCAAGGCAGCCACCAAGTTTAAAGAGCATATTGATTATGCGCCAAAACTTGAGAAAGATATTTTCAAGGTATTGGATGATGACAAAGTCGATGTTCTAATCAATTCCACCCCCGACCATTGGCACACTCCCGGTTCTATTATGGCCTTGAAGTCGGGGAAGCATGTATATGTTGAAAAACCCAGTAGTTGTACCATGGAAGAGAATGAGCTTTTAGTGGAAGCTGCTAAAAAGTATGATAAGGTAGTGCAGATGGGCAATCAGCAACGTTCATCTGGTCAAACTCAAGAAATTATCAAAAAAATACACGATAAAGCTATCGGTGATGCCTACAAAGCCGTCGCTTTTTATAGTAATGGAAGAGGGGCGGTACCGCTTCAGAAAAAGGCAGCGGTTCCTGAGGGCTTGGATTGGAATCTTTGGCAAGGTCCTGCAGTACATCGCGAGTATACTTCAGAAACCTGGAACTACAACTGGCACTGGTACGGATGGAACTATGCCACCGCCGAAATGGGCAATAATGCTACACATGAGTTGGATATAGCCCGTTGGGCCTTAAATGTAAACTTTCCGCAGATGGTAGAAGTAGAGTCCGCCAAGAGGCATTTTGTGGACGATGGTTGGGAGATGTATGATACCATGTTGGCCAGATTTACCTTTGAGGATAACAAACAAATTGAATGGGATGGCAAAAGCAGAAATGCCTACAATACATATGGTAGTGGTCGAGGTGTTATTATTTATGGTACCGAAGGAATAGTATTTGTGAACCGTAGCCACCATAAGCTGTACGACAGAAAAGGAGAGCTTGTTGAGGAAAGTAAGGGCAAAACAGATGAATCTGGTATAGCGTTGGGCGGCGGCGGTAATATGTCTACCACACATGTCATGAACTTTTTTGACACGGTTAGAGGCAAGGCAACTTTAAATGCACCAATTGACGATGCCAACATATCTATGGCCATGGTTCATTATGCAAACGTCTCATCAAGAATCAATGAAAACTTTGAGATTGATAGTAAAAGTGGTACAATGTTCAACCGAAAAGCGATGAAACATTGGGGAAAACCTTATGAAGAATCGTGGAAAAGTAAATTTTTACTCTAATCAGTTAAGTCCTGTAGTAAAGCGTTTTTATTTTTTTACAGTAACCAAAGCCACCCAATCTTTAATAGGTTCAATAGGAGGGAGGCCTAAATCAACTGTGCCACTTGCTTTGGTTACGGTTACCGAACCATCTTTAAGGTCACCGCCATCTCTAGGATTGTACCATTTTATAGCGAAATCTTTATCTGAATCACCTAAATCTAAGGATGTAGTTTCAAGTTCCATAGGAAGGTAGATCAGATACACTTCATTTTCTTTAGCAAAACAAAAGCTTATATCGTCTGTTGTGAGTTGGTTGGCTGGTTCCATTTCCCAAAATGGAATATGGGTTTCAAAAAAGTTAAGCGCATGTCTGTTTTGATCCCAAAATAAATCACGGCTTCTAAAATCTTCACAGGTAAGATCAGAGTTTGGACTTGCATAACCAAAATACCATTCTACACCAAACCCTCCTGCCATAAGTGTTCCCCATAGTGCATTCGCACGAGCCAAGTTATGCTCCATGTCCTCGTTATCTGGAAGTAAGGCAATATTTGCCTTGCCCGGTTCATCAACAGAAAGGGCCCATTTTCTGCCCGTAGCATTCGATTTAGTTCTCCACTTTAATACCCTGGGGGGTACATCTCTGAATTCAGCATCACTTAGTTGTAACGAAGCCCCGGTCAAGGGTGATTGTTCGCCGATGAATTCTTCATAGCGGTCGTCTTTATTGGGAAAGGTATGCATGACCAAATGGTGTTGATATGGGTCAAGTTTATGAATATAATTGGCCACTTTTAGGACTTCCTTTGTGGGTTGGTCATTTTCTTCACCTACATTCCAGTTCATGACCAAATGGTGTCCAAAGCGGGCTATAAGCTCTCGATAATATAGTTTTGTCTCTGTGCCAAAAACGCCACCATCCATTAAATGGTCAGTTTCTGTCTCGTGTGTTTTAAAATGAAGAAACATACCTTTCGTCTCGGCATATTCAAAGATGCGTTCCCACTGTTCCAGTTTAGAAACATCCAACCGTGTTTTATGAAAAAAGTTTTCCCACGCCTTTTTGTTCTTTTTGTCACTGGCATAAACCTCATATTCAGCGACGGGCTTTTTTAAAAGGTATGGAAAAATATTACGGTCATCTCCGTCTACATTGAACGTAAGGAACGAAAACACATTCAATTCTTCGGAGGCCAAGTAATTAATTGCGCCTAATAGGTTTTTCCCTTTAGTTTTTTTCCATACATAAGGTTCGGCTGAGGTTTCGAAGTCTTTAGCGTGCGGTTCCCATTTTTTTAAGAAGTCCAACGCATTGGTAGTGGAATCAAAGTCTTCATAGCCCAACAGATTTTCTGGAGCGTCTACACCTAATTTGATAAAATAGTCCCCAGTTTCTTCAAACTGTAAATAGGACTCTCCAATATAGTTCAAGCGGCCTTTGGCCCTGTTGTCCTTTCCTGTTTTATTGGTTGTAGTAATTTGAAAACTACCCGATTGCCCATCCATAAATCCTGCGGACACTCCTTCTTCAGCTGTTTCTGCCACTGCGATTTCATTTCCTTTTTTGAAAGAGACTGTATACATCCATTCCCCAATAGCATCAGGTGTAAACCGAACCTGCCAGATATTGCCAGAGGTAGAACTTGTTTCGGCTGCATTGCCGTCCGCTGCATAAAACCCAGGTACAACATAGCTTTTGTTTCCATTTGTAAAAGTAACATCCAATCGATATTCCAAATAGGGGTTTATCTCTGCAAGTTCATCGGTATCGGGGCCTTCAAATGAAAGGGTAATTTTGTGCCATTTCTTTAGTTCCCCATTAAACTTAGGTTGCGGTTGTTTTGAACAAGAAATGCATGCTAGTACTAAAAGGAGTAAAAATTTCTGTACCATGTTTACGTTCTTACAGATTAAAAATAGAACTCAATCAAAGACCTAAAAACTATCTTAGAATGAGTTGATGACCAATTTCACTTCGTGTTTTCCGGGTTCCAAACGTACCGTGCCAAAAGCAGGAACAACTTTTTTGCCATTGTGCATTAATTCTTTGTCCTGTGAAGGGGTTATCTGGAATTCAGCTACCATATTAGCAGGTATTTCAATGGAGTATACTTGAAGCCTTTGGTTCTTGTAGCTATACGCAGCTTTTATAGTTCCACGAATGGTAGGGACTTCAATATAACTATCTTTTAAATTACCCATTTGTGGTTTTATAGTGGCAATACCGAAACCGGGGGTTTTGGGTTGAATGCCCCAAAGCCCTCTAGGGATGACATTTGCTGGTACGGCACCCCAAGCATGGTTCCAATCCAGATTGTTTTTGTATTTATTGTCCCATGCTTCCAGCGTGATTGTGGACCCTAGGCGAATCATGTTATACCAACTTCTATCACTGGTGTCTGTCAATAGCGCCAATGCGTAATCTTCTTCACCTGCATTGTACAGTGCGTCCATTAAATACTGAGACCCATAGACGCTACAGGCCATTTTTCTTGATTTTATAAACTCCACTACCGTATGAATATGTTCTTTTGGTACCATATTAAATGCAAGTGGTAGCATGTTGGCATGAAGGGAAGCGTGGTCGGTGCCAATGCCATCTTTGTAAATCCCTCTTTCAAAATCGAACATTTGTTTGTTGAGCGCTTTTTTTGATTTTAAGGCCCTTAATTCAAATGCATTGGACTCCTCTGTTTTGCCTAAAATAGTTGCAAACTCAGCCATTATTTTCATGTTTTTATAGTAAAAGGCATTGATTACGGTATTGTAGTCCGTAAAGACGTAGCCATCTCGTTCTCCTTTATTATTGGGGTCGCCACCCCAACCTGCTGAGGGCCAATCCACAATATCCGTTAATGGTTTAGGATATCCTTCCTTAAAGCCAAGTTTATACATAAACTCAGGAGTAACCTTTATAGAGGTTATAAGTCCATCTTCATTTGATAGTTCATATAAGGTCTTATGCTTCAAGGGCTCATAGTACTTTGCAATCAACTCTGTATTACCCGTGTACATATAGTCGGCATGAAACATCAATGCGACATGTTGCTGCCATTCGGTAGGCCATGTGGGATGTTCCATAAAATATTCTATGGTTTGTCTGGCAATCGCATATTCACGATCTGTAGTGTAGTGACTTAATTGGTTCAAATATGCATCGGCTTCATATGGAATCCGCTCTCGGTCACCATCCACATACAGTCCGTTAAAAGTGGTGGCTTTGATGGAATATTTACACAAATCCCAAACTTGATTCAGGATATCGTTATCGCTCTTAAAATCACTGGTGTCATTTTCCCAGTAACTATTGTGCGCCAATTGCTCAAAGTTTTCTGGTTGTAGCGTTTCTTTAGCCCCTTCTAATTCTACATATCGAAAGGGAACCAAAACAGGAAAGCCTTCTGGCAGGGGTAATGCCTTTCCAGGGAGCGTATTTCTTTTATCGACATGAACTGGAAGTTGGTATGTTGATTGGCCAGGTTTCACGGGCACTTCAATCCTTTGATATCTAATATGACTCTTTTCAGGTGGATTTCTGTTTACCCTATTTCCGTCTAGTTGCTCGCCAACGTGAAAGACAAGGGTGTGCTCCGTTTTTGCATCATAGGTAAAATCCATTGTAGCAAACGCAGCTTTACCAAAATCAATAAAATGGACATCACCTCTTTTTTCAAATACTTTGGGTGTGATGCGATCCACCTGAAAACTATTGGGCGTAGTCAATGTTGCTTTGGGTTTGCCCATAACAAAACTTTGAGACTCTGAATATCTAGACAGTCTATTGTCGATATCCCAAATTCTCACCTTCCAATAATAAGTTTCGCCAACCTCCAGTTTCTTTCCATCATGTTCAATTTGAGATGAGTTGCTACTTCTTATTTGACCACTGTCCCATATATCGCCTATATTATTTACGTTATTTTCCTTGGATGATGAAACCAAAATCTGATACGCGGATTGTAAAACCGCTCCTTCTGGTACGACCCAACCATATTCTGGTTTTGTATCAATGATTTCAACATTGGAAGTATTTCTGATAAATTCAACGATCAAATCCGTTGGTCCTTCAGAATATGCGTCCGAATGTTCAAGAATCAAATCATTGGTTTTATTCCTGAACGCTTTCAGTTTTTCTGCATATCTCTTGTTCTTAGCTAGGTTTTTTGTCTCTTTTGGGTCTTTTTTTAAATCATACAATTCTTCGAACGACTGATCATTTACATATCGAAAATATTTCCAATCTTTGGTTCGTACTCCTTCGCTAGGGGGGATACTTTCAAATTCCCAAATATGTTCGATCAGTACGGTATCTCTTTGAAGATTTTCAGTCTCATTTTTTGTAATTGGTATTAGACTTTTACCGTGCCAGCTTTGTGGCTGGTCAATGCCCGCTAAATCCAACATTGTCGATGGTACATCAACGTTCAGTGCAAGGGCATCACTATCTTGTTGATTTTCTACCCTAGGGTCAAAAATGATAAGGGGTACTCTAACGGAGTTGTCATATAATAACCATTTACCAGCCAATTGCCGCTCTCCAAGAAAATAGCCGTTATCGCCCATTAAAATGATGACCGTATTTTTATCAATACCTTTTTCTTTTAGTTTTTTCCTGATTTTGGTGATTTCACGGTCAACTCCAGAAATCATTCGATAGTAACCCTTTACACTGTGTTGATATTTCTCAGGTGTATCATAACGCCAAGTCCAACGGAGCCTGTTGAAACCATCTTGTACAAATTTGGGCTGTGCCTCAAAATAGGCATCTGAACTTATTGCCGCTTTAGGAATGATGGTATTCTGTAATAGATTATCTGACTCTTCTTGCCAAAAATATTGCTTTTCAGCCCTATCGTGTGCGTGTGGCGCGCTGAAACTCAAAGAGAGGCAAAAAGGTTGCGCAGCATCGGAACTCGATATAAAATCCAGCGCTTTTTGACCTGTATATCGGGTTAAATGTACGGTGTCCTTACCCAGTTTTTTATAATAATAGCCTCGTCTATCATCAAAACTATTGTTCCGGTCATAGGATTCGTATTGGTCAAATTGTTTCTTCAAACCATTATAGCGCACTCCATATTTACCATAAAAAGCGGTTGTGTAACCATTTTCCTTTAATATTTTTGGGTATGAATTCTCCATATAGGATTCCCTTATATTACCGGTTTTAAAGTTGAAACTATGGGTTCTTTCATAGAGCCCGGTCAAAATACTGGCCCTACTGGCAGCACATATTGGTGTGGTAACCATAGCTTTTTCAAAGAAAGTGCCTTCCTCTGCCAATCGGTCCATTTCTGGTGTAGTGACTAATTTGTTGCCTGCATAACCAATGGCATCAAATCGTTGGTCATCGGTCAATATGAAAATGATATTGGGTTTTTGGGTTCCTTGTTTCGTTTTTTGTGCCTTAATCGTACCTAGCATCAAACAAAAAAGTAGTAGGGCAGCAGTTTTTATTTTCTTCAAAATTTATGTGTTTTGGATATTCTGAATTTCATTAGGTTTAAAAGTGTTTCTGGATAATACTATACTAATCAAACTTATGATTCAAAAGTAAATTATCCATCCTGTTCTATCCTGAACATGAAATAGAATTTAGTTACCAAGTATCGGTTCGAAATGATGAAACAGGAAGTCTTACCAAATTGAAAAGTGTTTCCTTAAAACAATTTCCGAAGCCGTAACTTACTGTAATGTTTTCAGTTATGTTTTCCCAGCTTTCTTTAGTGTCAGTTCTAGTAAAAGTATCAATACTCCAATTTGTTACAATTTGGATATCTGTATTTGACATATCCGTTCTCCAAATGGGAACGAAATCATTTTGTTGCAATACCATATTGTCTGCAAAAAATGAGGAAAGCTCTACTTGATTAAAAATAGGATTGGCTTTAAACAAGTAAATGTAGAGTATCCATGAGACTGTTATTTTAAGATTCATGCGATTCCTTACAAAATGTTCATTTTCATGTATTTTCAGCATAGTGCAGGGTACGTTTGGTTATAAATCCTAGTATTATTGTAACAAACCTTAAAATACAACAAAAATGATAGTTACGGATGCTTTGACCTACTCATTAAGACAATTCTTGATTATACTATTCTGGGCATTCATGGCTGTAAGTTGTCAGGATAAGACTAAACAGGATAAAAATACACTGTCAACGGAAATGAATAATGAGTTGCCGAAGCGACCTAACATTTTATGGTTGGTTACCGAAGATATGGGTGCCTACTTACCTTCATTTGGTGATTCTACCATCGTCACTCCAAATTTAAGCCGATTGGCAAAAGAGGGTGTTGTCTATCCGAATCTATTCTCAACTTCGGGAGTATGTGCTCCTAGCAGGGCTGCCATCGCCACAGGGATGTATCCTTCGAGCATTGGTGCCAACCATATGCGAACCACTTCATATACTGAAGTTACAGGGTTGCCAGCTTATGATGCTGTGCCTCCACCTGAAGTTCGAATGATAAGTGAGTTGCTGCGTACAAAAGGATATTATTGCACCAACAATTCAAAGCAAGATTATCAATTTAAAGCACCAGCAACCGCATGGGATGAAAGCAGTCCGTATGCACATTGGCGAAACCGTGCTGTTGACCAGCCTTTCTTTTCAGTTTTCAATTTTACGGATACTCATGAGTCTGGACTATTTGAACCCTATGGGCATAGATATAGTGAAACCAGACATTACAAATCGGGAGATACGAGCTATAAATGGAAACCAGACCGAATGACAGAGACCGAGACGACAGTGCATTTGCCTAGAGATATCGAATTTTCTATTCCTCCCTATCTACCCAATACAGATGTTGTAAAAAGGGATATGTGGAAATTGTACAACAACATTGCCGTGATGGACAATCAGGTTGGGGCTATCTTAAAGCAATTGGAAGATGATGGTATTCTGGAGAACACGATTATCTTTTTTTATGGGGATCATGGAGGACCATTACCCAGACAGAAACGTTTGATTTATGATTCAGGATTGAATACGCCAATGATTGTACGTTTTCCAAATAAGATGCGTGCGGGAACTAGGGACGACCAACTAGTGAGTTTTGTTGATTTCGCACCAACCCTTCTTTCACTTACGGGGACCAACCCTCCTGAACATCTTCAAGGCCATGCCTTTTTAGGAGAATATAAACCTGAAAAGGAAAGAGAGTATATTCATGCGGCCGCAGACCGTTTTGATGCCTTTACCGATGCAATTCGTGCTGTACGTGACAAAAGATTCAAGTACATTAGAAATTACAGACCTGAACAAGGTTATTATCTTCCTGTTGAATATCGGGAACGAATACCTACAATGCAAGAACTACTGCGCCTAAGCGCTAAAGGGAAATTGGATTCCATTCAATCGTTATGGTTTAAAGAAAGCAAACCTGTGGAAGAATTGTATGACTGTCAAACAGACCCGAATGAGTTACATAATCTGGCAGAAGACCCGGAATATGTCAATAAGCTAAGTGAGTTTCGTCAAGAAATGGATAGATGGTTGGTACAAATCGGTGACCAACCCAACTTGCCAGAGAGAGAACTTATTGACCAGTTATGGGATACTAAAGAAACCCAACCTGTTACTTCAATTCCTAAAGTTGCATCTTCCAATAATAGGATTACCATAAGTTGTGCTACCGAAGGTGCTTCTATCGGTTATAAAATCATAGGAGAAGATGATAAGGAACCAAAATCGTGGATGGTGTACCAAAAACCATTCACTATTATAGAAGGCTGTAACTTACTTGTAAAAGCTCACCGAATTGGATTCAAACCAAGCGAAACTGTTGAGATAAAAAGCATTTAGATTTCTGTTTTGTAATGCCAAGGAGCTAAATGAAATCATAATGTAAACCGCAACGAACAATATAAAAATAGCGGCCAAAATATCTTTCCAATCATAATTAAATCTATTTCTCTTCTTTTGTTCATCGGAAACACTACCAAAGGTCAAACCTTCCAATTGAGCTTTAGAAAGTGCGTGGCAGAGCATATTTACCGATTTACACCCATTTATCTGTTATTTTTCTGAACCGTTAACACGTGCTTTCTGTTCCACAAAATAAGGCTGAAAACTATAAGATGAATTGGAGTCCCAAATTGCATTCTCTTTTGGTAAAAATGACTTTAAGTGGTTCATTTCAAATGTGTAAGCTGGACTACTAGCAAGATTGGTAAACTCATTAGGGTCATTTTTATGATCGTAGAATTCTTCACCACCGTCCTCATATCGTATATAACGGTAACGAGAGGATTTTACAGTATGGTTGTTCATTCCAAAGGTTGTTATTGCTACTGATGCTTCATCATCCTTATCATGCATTAATGAAACCAAGCTCTTTCCTTCATTTCTCTTGTAAGCTGGAAGACCGCAAAGTTCAAGCAGTGTAGGATAGATGGACAGTAACTCAGTAGGTTGGGCCACTATTTTATTCTTTGGTACTGTAGGACCAGCAAACATTAGCGGTACTTTTGTAGCCGCGTCCCACAGCGCGTGTTTGGCAAATGTACCTTTTTCCCCTAGTCGATAACCATGGTCAGACCATAGTACGATAACCGTATTGTCTGCATACTCGCTATTTTTAAGAGCCTTTAACAAGCGACCAATTTCATAGTCTACATAGCTTATACATGCTAGATAGGCTTGAATGATTTTTGGCCACTCCCCACTCTCAATGGCCCAATCTGTAGATGGCATCATTGGCAGGTCGTTGATTTTAAGAGCAACTTCGGGGACATCATTCAAATCATCTACTTTATAAGGCATGGTTTCAATACTATCCAAAGGATACATATCAAACCATTTTTGTGGAACATATAGGGGTACATGAACTCTAAGAAAACCAACCCCCATAAAAAAAGGTTTGTCATGTTTACGCTCCAAGCGTTCAATAGCCCAGTTTACAGATTGATGGTCTGGCATTAAAGAGTCAGCTTCTGGAAATGCTCCCCAATCAGTGCTTGTTCTACCATAGTTTTTTCTATCTGAAGTACCGAAACCATCCCATACAAATCGTTTCTCTGGGTAAGGACCAAAGCCTTTGACCCTTCCACCAGACTCATCAAAAAGACTATCAGGAGCATGAATGTGAAATAATTTACCGATACCCATCGTATGGTAACCATTCTTTTTAAAATATTCTGGAAGCAAAACAATGTCTCTTGTCGCAGGGTTTTCAGAAATAATTTTATTATCAGGAACCATTCCATATATACCAGTAGTGGAAGATCGGAGTCCTGTCATTATTGAAGCTCTCGAAGGACCGCATAGAGGTGCTTGGCAATGTGCATCAGAAAATAAAACACCCATGGATGCAAGTTTGTCCATATTAGGGGTTTTTGCAGGTCCGTTCAAGCTACCTAACATTGTATTTAGATCATCCACTGCTATGAAAAGAACGTTTGGTGGATTACGTTTGTCAGCATCTTTTTCTTTAATTACTTCTTGGCACGCGCTGAACAACAAAGCAAATAGTACGAAAAACATTGGAATTTTACCTTTCATACTTGTTTTTGGTTATTCATTCCAAGAAGTTTCAATCTTTTGTTTCAACCCTTCCACTATTTCAGGAAGTTCGGCTGCCAGATTATGTTGCTCGGTTGGATCTTTATAAATATTGAACAGCTTGATTTCTTCGTTGGGTTTATTGGTTTCATCTGGCACGATGATTTTATAGGGATTGGTCATGGCCATTCGATAGTAAAGGCTCTCCTCAATAGTATTAAAATCATGACTATAAATTTCTCCATAAATGGCATCTCGCTTTTCTACCTCACTCTTATCTAAGATGTCAATTCCGTCTAAGTTTTTGGGCTGTTCAATCCCAACTATACTTAAAACAGTTGGCACCATATCTAGACTGCTGGTCAGCGTCAAACTATCTTGTTTAGGTTCGATTTTACCTTTCCATTTGTACATGATTGGTGTACGTAAACCATAATCGTAGGGTGAGCGCTTGGATATTTTATCATAACTAGAGTCATTCTCATTCTGTATCCATCCATTGTCGCATACATAAACGAACAGGGTGTTTTCAGTTTCCCCTTTTTTATCAATATAATCAATAAGGTCACCACAAGTTTGATCAAACCATTCGCACATAGCCCAATATTTGGCTACGTATTCTGTTGGTGCTTTTGGCAGGTATTTCTGCAAAAGGCTATCTGGGGGGTTGTGGGGTGAGTGCGGCAAATATGGTGCATACCACATAAAAAATGGCTTCTTTTTTTCCAATGCCAAATCAATATAATTATATAGCGTATCCATTCCCTTGCGGCCAATCTCCAATCCATAATCGCCATGTCTGCCATCACGATTAGGGTCGCCATGGGTCATTCCATAATCAAAGTCTCCATTTTTGTAATTGCCCAACCACCATTTACCAGTTTGAAAGGAGAGATATCCTTTTTCCTTTAATAGTTTGGGCAACGTATTCCATTTTCTAAAGTTTTCAATGACCGATTTATAGTTCTTTGGTCTCTGGGTAGATTTCCATTGTGCTTTTGATTCCCTTACTTCACCTGGCAACACTCTATCATTCCCCAAAACCATATGCTTTCTGGGATACATCCCAGTTATGATGGAGGCTAATGAAGGAGAACAAAGAGAAGTGGGCACATATCCTTTTTCAAAAGTCAGGCTTTCGGAAGCTAACTTATCCAAATTTGGTGTTTCTATTACTTTATGTCCCATAAAACCATAGTCCGTCCAGGCTTGGTCATCAGAGAGGATGAAAACAATATTTGGTAATTTTTCTTCTACAACTTCTTCTTTTGCTTTCTGCTTTGATTCTTTACAGGAATTAAACCCAATCAAAAAGGCAAAAAGTAATATGGCTCTGAATCTGGTTTTCATTAAGATATTGATTGTTTTATTAATAAGGAGTAGTAAAAACGTAAGTACCTGGTTGGGCTTTTAACTCGATTGATTTTGCATTTTCATTAAGTAAAGAAAGATTTGAATTTGCTGATACTTGTTTTCCATCTACTATAATCTGTCCATAGTTTTGTGTTGGGATATGAATTTTAGCTGTTGTATTCGGTGGTACCGTAGCTTTTAATTCAAAGATACCATTATCAATTTTCCACGATGAAATAATTTTACCGTAGGGTGAGTTGTAACTGGCCTCCCCTGAGGTGAGTCCACCCCCTGGAATTGGTGCAATGCGTATTTCCTTATATCCAGGTTTTAAAGGCTTGATGCCTGCAATGCGCTCATACATCCATTCCCCAACAGCACCATAAGCATAATGGTTTAAACTGTTCATCGATTCTGGATTGTATCCTTCTTCCTTACTATAGCTGTTCCAACGCTCCCACATTGTTGTTGCACCTTGATTTATAGAATAGAACCAGGAAGGATAGGTTTCTTTAAACAGTATTTCGTACATAAGGTCTATTTCACCCATTTCATCCAGTACCTTTGGTAGTAATGGAGTGCCTAAAAAACCGGTACGTAGGTGATTGTTTGCTTCTTTTATTTCATCTATTAAATGTTTCTTTGCTTTTTGCTCTTTTTCATTTGACAGCAACCCAAAGTTTAATGCTAGTAAATATGCCGCTTGGGTTCCTTGTTCATTTTTAACGCTGCCGTTTTCATCGAAAAATCCATTCTCGAAAGCATCTGCAACTGTTCTATAGAGGTTTTGATATTTTTCTTTGTCTTCAGGATGATTTAAAATCGCAGCAGCTTTTGAGGTGAGATGCGAAGCATGGGCAAAAAAGGCAGTTCCAATAAGATTTTTGGAAGTATCACCTCTTTTTTTGCTTTCCTTGGCTTGATAAGGTTGTAACCAATCACCAAAAGAATTCATGTTGGATATATAGTCTTCAGCTTCATTATGATGGTGGGCGACCCAATCCTTCATCATCTGGTAATTCTCTAGAAGTACAGATTTGTCTCCAGTACGCATATAAATGTCCCAAGGAATAATTACAGCAGCATCTCCCCAACCGGAACTTACCGCATCATTTTTTAGAACATCGGGGGCAACAAACGGAATCCCTCCATTTTCGAATTGGGACTCCCTTAAGGTCTGTAACCAACTCTTCCAAAAAGAATGTACATCGGCATTAAATATTGAAGTTGGTGCAAAGACTTGTGCATCACCTGTCCAGCCAAGACGTTCATCCCGTTGCGGACAGTCTGTGGGAATATCGAAAAAATTACCCCGTAACCCCCAAACAATATTGCTTTGTAGTTGATTTAGTTTTTCATGTGATGAAGTAAATGTTCCATTCGATTCAAAATCTGAATATTGTACAATCCCTGTGACCCAATCTTCTTGAGGTACTTGTGATTTGTCAAATCCACTAAGTTCTACATATCGAAACCCATGAAAGGTAAACTTAGGCATCCATTCGATGGTTCCATCCATGGCTGCAACGTAATAATCGGTTGAATGTGCAGAACGATAATTGTCCGTGTAAAAACTTCCGTCAGGAGCCAACATTTCAGAAAAGCGAATTTTTAACGTATCACCTTTTATCATCGGAATTCTTACTTTGGGAACACCTACCATATTCTGTTTTAGGTCAAATATGATACTACCATCAGCTGATTTAATGATTTCCTTAACAGAAAGTTCGGTTTTTTCTTTAACCGAATAGTGCCTTTTTGGTTGAATTTTTATGTTATCCTCTATGTTGGAAATCTCGACGGCTTTCCAATTCTTGGCATCAAAGGTATTAGTGCTCCAATCTGAAATCTCAAAATTTGCATCATAGATTTCTCCATCATAAATTTCAGCAAAACGAATTGGGCCATATGTGGTACCGACCCAGCTGTCATCGGAAACAATAATTTCTTTTGAACCGTCTTTCAAGGTTATTTCCAATTGGCATAAAATTTTTGGAGATCCAGATTGCCCCCATATGAGTTTGTTCCAGAGCATACGGCCAAAGTGCCATCCAGAAGCTACTTGAAACCCGAGCGTATTTTCTCCAGATGTAATTAAATCAGTAACGTCATACGTCAATGATTCAATACGCTTATCATACGGAGTCCATCCCGGCGACATGACAGCATCACTTATCTTTTGACCATTGATTTGCGCACTGAAGACTCCTTTACAAGTAGCATAGAGTCTTGCGGATACAATATTTGAGGGTATTTTAAAACTCTTTCTGAGGTGTTGAGGCGTATGGATGATTGTTTTTTTGACGCCTATTATGCTATCATTCCTTGTGGGTAATCCAACCCATTTTCCTTTCCAATCATTAGTATTTAAGAGCCCCAATTCCAAATTAGCTATTTCACTCCATTTCGATGGTTTATCGTTGGAATCCCAATACCTGACTTGCCAATATACTTTTTGCCTAGAAGTTAATTTTGAACCTTTATATGTAATAAATAAGGATTGGTCTGATTCGACCTTTCCACTTTGCCATAAATCAGCATTGTGAGGTAAGAGTTCTGGACTGGTGGCTGCTGCTATACTGTAGGCACTTTGAAATTGAGTTGTTTGTGGGAGTTTCCAAGAAAATGAAGGTTCGTTACTATAGAATCCAATAGGGTTTTCGAAACCTTCATTTACCGTTAGTGCAAATGCAGGTAAAATTTCGTTTTTTTTACCACAGTTCGTAAAACAAAAAGATAGACTTAATGCAATAGCACAGTATGCAAATGTTATTCTTTTTATCATACTTTGAGTGTCCTTAACTTAGAAACAAGTATAATGGAGTTTTTAATAATTAGCATCCTGTACTATGCTGTTACTCCATTATAGTGAATCGACATTGTAAAGGACAATTTTTTCCCATTGAATTTAATTAATTGTACCGTTCTCTTAACTATTGGATTTAATCTATAAAAAAGAAATTCCATTGTAGTATTTAGATTAAGTTCGGAAAGAACTAGCAGCTTGGCCAGTGGAAAAAGATTATGAGCATTTATTATTTACGTAGTCCATAAAACAAAAAAGCGAACTTTTAATTTGCCCGATTTTTTGTTTCGTTTAAAAATTTTGATTTCAGTGGAGCCGGAGGGACTAGAACCTGCTTGATTAATCCCTATAAATAAAGGCTTCTGAAGCTTTTGGAAATTTACGCTCACCGAACCGGTCTCTTTTTCAAGGATTCGACTAAAAATTACTGAAAAACCACAGTTTTTTTAAGGTTTTTATGTAATTGGTTTATAGTGTTTTATCGTAAATTAGATAATTCCCCCTGCACTTTAAGATAACAACCAATTGTTGAAGATATGAAGCAAAAATCGCTCAGATATTTTGTTTCATGAATTAGTATTTAATTGATGGACTTAGTTTTTGATAATACAAGTAATGATCCACAAACCCATGTTTTTATTATAGGGGTTGGTGGTTATCCTTTTCTAAAGGATGGAGAACAAGAAAAACAACAACTGTTAAACCAAGTTGGTCTGTTAAGACAATTGACGTCCCCTCCGAGATCCGCAATTGCATTTAAAGACGCCATGCTGGAAATCCACCAAAGCAGCAAAATGCGTTTTGCCAAACCCTTGGGTAGCATAGAATTGTTAATATCACCTTCAAAGAGCGACCCTCAACCCGGTAAACCCGGTGAAATATTCGAACCTGCCACTAGGGAAGGTATAGAAGAAGCCTATGATAAGTGGAAACAGCGTTGCAATGCCCATGAAGACAATGTAGCAATATTCTTTTTTAGTGGACATGGGGTAGAAAAAGCGGATCACTATTTGTTAGCAGAGGATTTTGGTAAAAGCCCAAACAATCCATGGATGCAGAGTTTTAACTTTGACAAAACACGAAGAGCGTTTCATGCGGTCAAAGCAAAAACTCAGTGTTTTTTCATAGACTCTTGCAGACAAATCACTGGGGATATGCTGCAGAAAGATTTGCCGGATGTCCCGTTGGATGTCCCAACCTTTCTTGAACCCGATTGCACACATAATTTGACAATTAAAGCAGCCGCTCATAATGAAACCGCTCATGGACCCAAGAGAAAACCCTCATATTTTACCCAAGTATTGTTAAAAGCATTTGAAGGATATGGTGCTTCAAAGGAAAACGGCATATGGTCTGTAACTACAGGAAATATTGCTACGAGAACAGATACCATTTTGGGAATAATAAGACCTGATAAAGTTCAGAAACAACGTTTTCCCACCAATTTTCTTGATTCCACAGAAATCTTGATTCATCAAGATGCTCCATTGGCTCATCTCTCGGTGGAATGTAACCCTAAAAACGCTTGCAAGCATGCCCAATTTCAATGTAAGGACATAAACTCAGGTGATGTTATAAGTCGAGATCCAAATACAAAGTTGGTGTGGGATTTGGAAATCCCTTCCGGGCTCTACAAAATCAGCGCAGCGTTTCCAAACGCTGAATTTAACAATACAAATGAAAACATTTCTGTGGTTCCGCCGAGTTCCAAAGAAATATTAAAATGTCAATAGATGGCGTCAATAGCGATAAATACCATTGCACATAGTAGTGAGTCCCTTGAGATTCCAAAGGAAATACAGATACTCGATTCTAAATTCAATAAAGTTAAGTCGTTTTGGATACAAGGTGGAGATGCGCAAAATGTGGATTTGGACAACGGAATGTATGCTGTGGTCATGACCCTCCCATCTGGTCAAAAATTGGAGGAGGTAATCGAAATAAAATCAGGTTTAAATAAAACTATAAACTTTAATCTTGCGAATTTAAGCAATCATGAAACTCATGAATGGGCTCATCTTTCCAATCAGATAGCCGATACCTCGAAAAGTTTGACCGATTCAAAATATCTGGGATCTTGGATTCGACTTTGGTGTTTTCAGGATAACATTTGGAGGTTAAAGCACATGAACATTTCAGAATTCAGTTCATGGGACGAGGATGGAGTAAGTTATAAACTGGAGGAAGTGGAGCAACAACTACAATTTCTACAGGTTGGAGGTCCAAGAATACCTTGGCGATTTGTTGCACTGCCACCAAGTAACAATGTCATGTGCCTAATCAAACCCAATAATGGTCCCACAAAGGTGGAACATCCCTTTGAAATTACGGTTACTTCGGATAATTGGCAAGCAGAGGCCATTTTAACGTTATTGAGAAATAATGCTACTGCAAAGGCTAAAGAAGTATTTGATACAAATAATTTTGCAGAAAGATTGCTTTATAATAAAGTTTCCAATCCAACCGCTGCCGCAATCGGCGGATATTATTTATTAAAGTTTGAAAAATTTGACCAACTCCATAATTGGGCCAGAAATCTTGCAAATTGGTCAGATTGGTTGCCAGATGGCTCCATCATTTGGGCATGGCAGCTCATTAAACAGGGTAGAAGAACAGGAGGTTTTGACGTCAATGAGGTTCGTAAACGGTTTTTAGAAGCATCACAAAGAGGTCTGCCGATATATACGGAGGGTCTTAGGTTGTTGTGGGAAGGATTAAAAATGCTTTGCTATACAAATAGAGATGATGAAGAGTTAAAATCTGCCTTGGACAGGATTGGAAAGTATGCCGAGGCGGCGGATTGGAGTGCTACTGTAACCACCTTTAATGGAGCTGACTTTTCATCTCCAAGTAAAAAATCCGGACGAGGTACCCCAAGAGACACATCAAACCTTGTTTATATCTATGATGTACCCTCAAAAGTTTTGGTCGATGCAACTTCGTTAACCTCTGATGATGTTATCGAAGTAATTTCCGAAGAAGAATCCCCCACTCGTTTGCAAGTTTCTGGATCCCGTCTTGTTGAACCCAACACAGGTAAAAGCTACAAATCCATATATGAAGCTGTAAAGAAGATAGATAATCTGAAGACATCCAAGAACTGGAATGTAAGATCATCCAATATCGATTTGGATAGTGAAATAGATAGATTTAGAAAAGGCAGATAAACATAAAAGATGATTAAGCTAAAATTTCTTCCTGCGCGTTTTGGTGATTGCATCTGGATTGAATACGGGGATGACACAAAAAGGAGTCGTATTCTAATAGATGGAGGTACTGGGGGCACAAGACATGAAATCAACGAGTTGATTGCAGCCTTACCTGAAGACGAAAGAGATTTCGAACTGGTTGTAGTGACCCACATTGACCAAGACCATATAGAAGGGGTTTTACGTTTATTAGAGGAATCGGACACCCTGAATTTTAAGGTTAGGGATTTCTGGTTTAACGGTTTTGACCATTTACCCAAAGATGAAGACGAGGAGGATTTCGGAGCAGTTCAGGGAGAACGTCTTAGCATACAAATAGTTAAACATGAAATTCCATGGAATATTGATTTTTTGGGAAAGTCCATTATGGCTGGTGATGATGAATTACCCACTATTACATTACCAGGTGGCATGAAGTTGACCTTGTTGTCTCCCGCAGTTGGTCATTTGAATGAACTTAAGAAGCAATGGGTCAAAGAAGTTACAGAAGCCAATATGATTCCGGGTTCGCCCCTGGTCTCAGATAGTGATGAAGACGAAGATGATGAAGAAGATTTTGGAGGGGGTTCCATTCCCGATATTGAAAATCTGGTTTTGAAGGATTTTCATGAAGATGAAGCGGCGGGTAATGGAAGTAGTATTGCATTTTTGGCCGAATTTGACGATAAATCTATGCTCTTTTGTGGGGATGCTTTCCCATCACAATTGTTTAAAGCCCTTGATTTAATATCTCCAACATCAAAAATAAACTTGGATTTAATGAAGGTTTCCCACCATGCGAGTTCACATAACACCAGTCCTGAACTATTGGAGAAAATAAATTGTAAAAAATATGTGATATCCACCAATGGATCAAGGTTTAAACATCCAAAACAAGATACCATTGCCAGAATTATAAAAAAGGCTGGACCAGGAACTCAATTATTCTTCAATTACAAGACCAAATTCAACGATGTGTGGGATATACAATCACTTAAAGATTCCCATGGGTATAATACGGTTTATCCTAATGTAGGGGAAGAAGGCTTAGAAATCAATTTATAGTAATCAATAAAACAATAGAATTATGAGCAGGTTATTTTATGAAACACAAAGGACAACATCAGACGATGATGAAGTATTCGGTGATGCACAAGCAGCAGCTTCACCACCACCCAAAGGAGAGCGAGGGGCTAGATCTTATTTAGAGAAGGTTTCAAAGCTAATACCGGCGGAACTGGTCGCAGGCTATCTTACAATTTTTGGATTAATACCCACAATGGCTAGTGGAGATAACGATACAGGAGGTGATATAAATCTTTACTATTGGTTTATTGGGAGTTACATTTTATTTCAGGTGTTTACCCCCATTTATATTTATCTCCAACGGGAAGCTAATAGGCCATGGGTTGTACATGCGGTATTGTCCTTTTTGGCTTTTGCAGTTTGGGCCTTTGCCACAACTGGGAAAGAATTGGTTGAATGGTACAATGCAGGTATGGCTTCTATTTTTCTTGTGGTATTTAGTTTGATAAGTGGTGTTGTTAAGCTGAATAAATAGCAGAAATAAAGAACTATGTAGTCTAGGTGCTTTAGGTTGGATTAAAGGACTGTTTTAAAGTATAAGAAATGAAGCAAAAAATTTTGTTTTCATTGGATGCCGATGAACTATTGGAGCTAAGGGAATTGCTCCAAAAAAGCAATCTGGCAGGAATGCAAGAGTTGGTTGACCTGGTAGTGGATAAAGGAAACCCGGATGACTATATCAAAAGAAAGGTTTTCGAAGCTTTATCGGATTTAAGTGGTTTTGATATTGAAGATATCAATGAATCCCAAAACTTAAAATTGGATTTAGGGTTAAGCTTATATCACAAGAGATCTCTTAAATCATACTTTCAAAAGATTGTTAAGGACCTAAAATCTGACAAGGTTGTTAAAGTAAAGGAATGTGAAAGGTTGGGAACAGTTAAGGATTGCATCGTTCTGGTAAAATCTAAAGTATGAGAATTGATCAAGGATTACTCTTATTTCTTTTGTTGATGTTCAACACTACTTTTTCGCAAGAAGAGGAGGATAAGCCACGCACCTTTTTTGATAAGTTGATACTAAGAAAATCTTTTGATAGTAAAAATAATATGTCCAAAGCGGCAGTGATAACCTATACCAATCCTAAGAATAACAAAGAATCCTGGTTGTTAAGCGCTGCTATAGGCATAGATCTTTTGGAAAATACAGATAAAATCATCCTTTTAAACCCTTATTTCGAATACCATCGAAATACCTTGGTCGATTCAGAACAGAACAATTGGCAAACAGGATTTTCGCTTGAAATGCAAACCTCAGATTTATCCAAACCTGATAGAAGTTGGTCTCCAGTTATTTTATCATCGCTTAAATTCAACAGAGATCAGGAAAATGAAATTTCATCATTTCAAGGGAATTTATATTTCACACCAATTTTTAAAGGGAAGGCATTGGACCCCAAATTTTTCTGGCTTCCAAATACGACGGTAAATTTTGGAAACCTTTTTCAATTCATCTACACACCATATGTAGGACTGGAAAATGAAAATAGGATTGCTACGGAAACGGAAAGTGCCGAAGGTTATATATATCGCGCTTTGATAAGGATAACTTCCAATATTCTTCTATTCCCCAAAAGTGAAAAATGCAGAGATAAATTTGAGTTCGCCACGGATTGGCAGTACCGATACAATTTTTCCGAAAATGTGGAAGACTTAATTTTTAACGACCATCGGTACTTCACAGTAAGCTTTAACTATATTTTTTTTAGTGCCAATGAAGGCAAAAAATCGGCTAAAATAGGTTTTGACTATACCAATGGAGATAATCCGGCCAAGAATTTTGAAAAACAATCCTTCTATGCGATAAGTCTAAAGCTCAAACTATAGTGAAACTGATAGAATTGAAAGTTCACTGTAGTATTCAATGAATCTTAGATTCAACAATTTGTCAAACAAAAAAACAAACGAAAATGAAAACACTTGAAAATCACGATCATCACCATTGTTCAATCCATTGTATTATGCCTCCGCATATGTTGGAGTCCATTAAAATGAGGGGAACGGACAAGCAGAAGAAAGAAGCAATGGGTCTCGAAAAATTGGCTCATGAAATTAGGGAAAGACGAAATGAATTGATTCCTTCTGGGGGCTTTCAGGTTGCGGATGAGGTATTCGGCATAGCTCCTTTAAATCCTAACAGGGAAGTCTACGATGGTGAAAGTAAAGTAGGTCTCCCTGGTAAATTGGCTAGAAAAGAAGGAGACGGTCCTACTGGAGATCGAGAGGTGGACGAGGCTTTTGATGGAGCTGGCGACACTTTTAGGCTTTTTGCTGATATCTATGGACGCGATTCCTTGGACGGAAACGGAATGAAATTAATATCAACGGTCCATCACCGCAACAATTACGACAATGCGTTTTGGAATGGGTCACAAATGGCATACGGTGATGGCAACTTTTTTGAACCGTTGACTCGATCTCTTACCGTAATTGGGCATGAGCTGAGCCATGGAGTTGTGCAATTCTCTGGTGGACTGATTTATAGAAATCAATCGGGTGCCCTAAATGAGCATTTTGCCGATGTAATGGGCTGCCTTACTGAGCAGCACAAGAAGGATCAGGAGGCATCTGATGCAGATTGGCTGGTGGGAGCAGAGATTATTGGTCCTGGAATCAATGGAGATGCTTTACGTTCTATGAAGACCCCAGGGTTGGCATATAATGATCCTTTGCTTGGTAAAGACCCACAACCGTACCATATGGATCATTATGTGAATACTTCTCAGGACAACGGGGGTGTTCATATAAATTCTGGTATCCCTAACCACGCCTTTTATTTATATGCGGTAATGTTAGGAGGCAAATCTTGGGAGCAAGCAGGACATGTTTGGTATGATGCCCTACAAAATATCAACAATCCGCATGCTACTTTTGTAGATTGGGCTGATGAAACTCTCAATCAGGCATTTGTAAGATTTGGCAATGGAAGCAGGGAATTTTTACTTTTGCGTAGAGCTTGGAAGCTTGTGGGTATTTATTAGTCTATGAATCTATTCAAGTCTGTTTTTTTCATTATTTTAAGCTGTGCGATATTATTCGGGGCAGTTTTGTCTTGCAAAGGACTGCCGGAAAATAGTAAAGAGAACGATTCTATGGATATTGAAAAAAAGGAACCTAATCCTTCTGAACAAACATCAAAAGATGAAATTATTGTTCGACAAAAGGTTTCTGGAGGATTGTTACCTTTTGAAAGGGAATGGGTTTTTTATTCCAATGGGGAGATTCATCATCCTAACGGAGCAGTTTCCAATCTTTCCGAAAGACAACTTAAAAAGCTGGTTTTAAGTTCACAAATGAGGAGAGGGCTGGAAAGCATGGACACTTTGTATTTGGCTCCCATGGGAAGTGCAGATTTCAGCACCATGGAACTTACTTTGTTTGATAGTGACCAAATCCAAAAAATTAGGATAGAAGATGCCAACGATACAATTCCCACTGTTTTTTGGGAATGCTGGGATAACTTTCAAGACCTGGCTCGCAAGAGTTTGGATAGAAGCAAAGAAAAAGACTAGCAACACAATTCCCCACTTATGGAAAGGCTTGGCGCTAGTTTTACATTGTTGATTTTGTTTTCTGTTATTTCGTTGAATACAACTAGGTCATCCATGTCTTCATCTAAGACCATTTCCTTGAATTGATTCCAAGGAAAATTTATACCAGGGTCGGATCTTCTAGAGGGGTCTAGTTTTGCATGAGAGACCACGTCCTCAATATTGGGATATTTCGCCCAACAATATTTTACAATATCAGCGACCATTTTAACCTGCCATTCTGAAAATGGGTCATTTACTTGGGAGTTCACTAGTTCAATTCCAAGAGACCAGTGATTTGTTTTGTTAGTTCCATTATTTACTTCTGGATGCATAACAGAATTTCGTACATGCCATGCAGCGAGTGTTTCTGGAGCAGTTGCCCATATGATTTGCCCGTGTTCCGGTTCGTCCTCATCAGGAATCAACCAATGGAAACTAGCTTTTCCATCTCGCATTACAGATACTGCTCCTGATGAACTATGTCCTGCAGTAGCGTGGATTATCACTCCCTTAATTCCAAAGATTGGGTTGAATAGTCTTTTGGATGTACAATCTTCCCAATAGTCTTTAACACCAGGATACCAGACTTCAGGAATCTTTACGGTCTTATCAAATTGTTTTTTGGGTAATTTAAAATGATATTCTTGAGGATTCATGGGCATTGGTTTTAATATTTTTCAATCTACACTATTGGACCATTAACTTTGTCCAATCCACAACGTTCAATGAACTTATTATTGAAAACCTTCATTACGAGAGGTGTAAGCAATTGGTTTCGTGCATCTATCCAAGACTGTACATTAATCGGACCATACATGTTCTTGACACGGTTTTCGTTAAGATTGAAATTAATTTTCCCCCAATGCAGGGTGTAAGGAACCCCTTCCTGTTCAAATTTGTTCCAAACGGCTTCGTAAAATTCGCGGGCCTTGTTACCATCCACACCATCCATTTCCAAAACACAGGTATTTGCAAATTTGGTGAACCCTAAAGTAGCTTGTGTTCCCTTTACATAACGCAGGGATAAGCCACCAGGAAATGGTTTTTGCTTATTCACTTCAACAATAAGCTCAACCGCCTTTGGCGAATCTTCAATAGCGATTCCAACCGCAGCACTAGCCACCTTACCCCTGAATTTGGTATAGTTGAAAATTTCTTTTACCGTCCCTTGAACAGGGGCCTGAGGTTGAAAAGCGAGATTGAACATGGCATTTACCATTGCAGGTATTAAAAGCCCAGAGCCAGGCAATTTGTCCAGAACTGTTGAAATTATTCCTAAAAGATCATCACCATAGGTGAAATTGTCATCTCGTAGAATTGGAGGATGGGGCACCACAGGTTTTTTGAACATATACTTTAAAAAAGCTCCCTTTGCAGGATTGTTGGCCTCAAAATCATGAATGTTGAACAACACTTCAAAATGGTACATATCCCCATTTTGTCCGGTTCCTGGTAACTGAAGGCCGGAAAAATCCAGGGTCTTCATAGCTTGCTTCAAGGTATCGTCATATGGGATATTGCCCACCCGATGTTCCGTAAGCAAAAATTGGGGCTCGGTCTCTATCATGACCCCATGGATAAACCCAAAACTTCCAAAAGAAACCAGGGCCGCATTGAAAAGGTCATCGTCCTGTATTAGATCAGCGCCCAGCCAATCCACAAATTCCTGTGAAGCAACCGGATAGGAAGCCCGTTCCAGCCAAATATGGGTATTGGGACCCGTCACGAGGTGTAAACCCGCAACAAAATCGGGAATGGCGCCTACATTAAACGCGGCACCATGGGTACCCGTTGAGAGCGCTCCGGCAACCGTTTGACCATTGCTCGCTCCGGACGCTTTGATGGACCTGGGTGGATTTTTGGCATCCAAACGGTTATTGATTTCATAGATGATGGTGCCGCATTGTACAAAATATAGGTCTTCAGGCCCATGGGCATAATTGGCATGTACATACTTTTGGGTCAGGGGGAACGAGAAATTCAAGGAAGCCGTATCAATAAGTCCACCTTCGGTAACCCCTACTTTGGTAAAAGACCAACCGCTGCCCATGGCACGCAGTTTAATATTGTTGTTCAGGGCATGTTGCATTAACCACTGAAAGTTTTCCGTACTCTTTCTGTAGCGCTCTTTATGATTTTGCCCCGGGGGATTTCTTAGTTTGAAAGAAGCATCCTGTACGAGGTTATGGGTGAAATTTTCATGTTTGTTGGTCCATTGCTGAATGGGCAGTTGCGTTATTCCTTCCGGTAACATAGTGTTGTGTTTAGTTGTCCAAATCTCCCTCACCGCCCTGTGGTCTGGCACATCCGTAGATAGCGGTTCTATGGTTCACGATTCCCAAGGTGACCAGACTTAATAGAAAGTCGGGAAAAGAGGTCTTTACCACCGTCCAGCTCATGGCCTGCTCGGCACAGGGACAAATAGTATCTTGTATTTCAGGGTTCGCACTGACTGTTTTGGTACTCCCCGGCGCCACGCCCCACCAATAGCTCCAGCTGGATTTGCGCTGGCATTCCAGATTTTCCATACTGTCCTGATACGGACTGGCTTCTATACGTGTACTCACGCAGGATGACATCAAAAAGATGCTTGCAATGACAGCGGTTATAACCGAGTGTTGGATGCTCCTCATAGCTTAGTTGTTTGTTCCTACCTTGGAGGTGTTCATTTTAATAATTTGATAGTCCTTCAATAAAAAGGGTTCCCTTTTTATGTTTTTGTTCAAAATATTTAGGTTTCTAATGCTGGAATCTATCTTTTTGGCCGTGGATTGGGCACCCTGGCAGCCTTGGATCTGTCCTGCCAGATGGGAAGCAAGCAGGTTTAGGGAATCAATAGCGGTATCTTGATTTTTGATCTGTTCATTCAAGTCCGAGGCCTGTTCCTCAAACTTTTTTTGTTCTTTTAAGAGTTCCTCGGATTGTTGATCGCTTACTTTTATGTTTACGCCAAAAACGTCAATTTCATTACTGTTGTTCAGTAGGTTACCAATTTCAGGTTTAAAGAGCACCAAAGCAGCAATGGCCACAACGGCCCAAATAAGTGTTTTAAAAGGAAAGGTTTTTTTGTCCATGGCCTAACTTTTATAATCCATGAATAAGGTATGGGAAAAGGTTAGTGTATTTTGCTGGACATGTATGAATTGTAGGTTTTTTTGTATGATTTGTGGGAAATATTCCTAATATATTGAAAAAGAATAGGATAAGCATGTTAACTTTCCTAGGAATGGAAGTATAAAGACCAGAACCTAATTCTGGAATAGAGGTGATTACTGGCTTTACAATACTTACATTTTTACAGCTCACCGAATAGCTCACCAAAATCTGAGAATTCAAAAAAACGTACTAAAAAAGCTATTGATGTCAGATTTTAAATTCATTTATAACTAAATAATAAGCAGAAACATTCAAATCTAAGTTTCCATAAAATTTGATGGATTTTGCGCTCGTTTAATAAGTACATAAAGCACCCAGTGTTTACATTTTTTGTACTGCTTGCAGGGCGAAGAATGTAAAGCAATAGGGTAACACGCTAAAACCAACTGACACCAATGATTTTATGGAGCGGTTTCCACAATCAAAACCTGCTTTCTTACCATATCCAAAAACTCGGCATCTTCATTCGGAATCATTTGAGCGGCCATTTCCAAAACAGATAAGATACTCACATCCGGTTCCACAATGGCTGCATGATTGCCAGAATTTTTATTGTCCAAAGCCAAAATACAGACGTTGAGCAACGACTCCAACTTAAAAAGCAGGTCACGGTAACTTTTAAACCTTTGATGAGCGGCACTAAAACCCTTTTTCTAGGGCTTTAACGGCCCAAAATAGGCTATCTAATTTATAAGCATTTGTATATTATAATTAAATTAAGTATATTGTAAAAGTGAAACATATATAATTTACCGAATGAGCTATTACGGGATTACAATTCAGCAATTAAAGATTTTATCATTAATTGAGACGGATGAGAAGTATGGTTATCAAATTCTTAAAGAATTGGATGATCAAATTTTGCTAGGCAGCTTGTACAATAGTTTGAAATCCTTGGAGCGAAAAGGATTTGTCAAATCAAGATGGGGAGATGAAATTAATCAGGCGGGAAGAAGAAAGTATTACCGTATTACTGCAGAAGGGCAAAATTGCTTTGATACACTCAAAGGTGAAATGTTAACCAATTTTGGATTAACCTCAATATAATAGAGAATTATGAATAGGGCACAGCAAAACTTCGCAAACAATTTTCGCCAAAAATACATGTCTTTGGGTTACTCGAGGATAGTTTTTTTGGAGCGTAATTTGTTTCAGGTTTTTGTCTATGCCAACAATCATGATAGATTGATAGGTTATAATGAAAAATATTCCAAGGGAGGGTTTGTCTATGGACTTTGGGATGGTACACCGGACGGTTTTCAATTTCTAAATTTTATTGATGATAATTTGTTTACAGCTTATGATAAACAAAACGGCGAGATTCGGTATGGTGTGCTTTTGAATAACTCTTACAGAATGTTACCCAGTAAGGAAAGACTTTGGGCATTGCATCCCTATTCGTATTATGATACCCGGATGATTTATAAACTTGTTCGTGAATTTTACTCGGAGCTATATTTAAACTCGGATGAATTGGTTCCTGAACCAGCTTTTGCCATGACCCAGACTGGTAGTAATGTTTATGTCCATTCTGATTTGAATTTTTCAACATCCATTCAAGAAAATTACGTAAGTTCTTCAAGAAATAAGGGAGAAATACCGATAATAACTATTTTCAAGTTTTTATTGCCAAAATCTTGCCGGGAAGAGTTTGTGTCCGACATTATGGAAATGATTAACGAGTTGAAAGAAGAGGAAATGGTTCCGGTATATAGAGTAACTGCAATAAGTTTACATATTGCCAGTGTAATCTATCACGGCTTGTTTTTCAAATTGACCGATTACTTTTATCGAGATAAAAAAAAGGGTAAAAAAGGGTAAAAAAGGAAAAAAGAAGAAATAATTATTGGAGTCATATAGTAACCTTAATCAGTTTTTTTTGAATCTAAAGGGGACAAACTTGATTCTAGTGAAATAGGTTGTTACTGGAAAAGCCCTTTGAGGCTTTTTTGCTTTATCACAGTTATTCAATCTGGTATTAATATAGATAAAGGTACACGTTACAAATTACCGTTTTCGCCCAAAAACTTCTCCCTAACCCCACCCAAAAACTCAGCCTCTGCATGCGGAATTATTTGTGCCGCCATCTCCAAAACAGATAAAATGCTCACATCCGACTCTACGATATTTTTATGATTACCAGAATTTTTATTGTCCAAAGCCAAAATGCAGGCGTTGAGCAACGACTCCAACTTAAAAAGAAGGTTGCGGTAGCCTTTAAACCGCAGATGAGTGGCACTATAACCCCTTTTCTTAGGTGTTAACGAACCAAAATAAGTTTCCAAAGGGAGGTCTAGGTTTTACAAGTCAATGATTTTGTCTTTTTCCATAGGATATGATTTGGGTTTGAAGCTAAAGGAAATGGAAAAATCTGAAAAATCCGAGGGCGATAATCCGAACCAAGAAAAGCTTCCCTAAAAAGAAGGTTGTAATATCCTATTAAAAACACTTCACAAGATTTGTGAAGTTAGAGGAGTAAAGCTTTCCCACTTCTTTAATCAGATTGAAAACTAATTAAAATTTAGTTGATTTTTGAAGAAAAATGACTTATCAACAGTCCTTTTGAGTTATCAACTTTAACTTTGAACACAGGTAGCACATAACTCAGCTTTAAAATACGGTATTGGTAGTAAGTAGTACTCTATTTTTATTATTGAAAATTTGAAGGAGTCGAGCTTTCAAATGCTAGTTCTCCCGTTAAAGAGGTCCAAACTCTTTAGTCACTGGCAAATGAATCTTTGGTCGGGTGTCCAAATCCCGGCCCCTTCTTCTTCAAAATTACCTAAATATTTGTCTTTAATAGATTCCTTTTATAAACAATCATCTTTCTTGACAGATAAAGTAGTATGGTAATAGAAATAATGATAGAACAAAAAAGCCACCATAAGGTGGCTAAAAAGTGGAGCCGGAGGGATTCGAACCCTCGTCCAAACAAGCAACATCAATGCTTTCTACATGCGTAGTCCTTGTTCAATTTTCGATACAGAACCGACCAAAGACCGCCTATTCTGCACTTAGCTTCTTAAAGTTTTAGTGGTGTCGCCAAAGCGAACAACACCCTTATGTTGACTTTTCTGGTGCTCCTAAATGGGTCGCCATCAACAAGGGCTACCCAGGAACATCTCGCTTCCCTACCTAGTAAGGACGAGGCTAAATCCTACTATAATTCAGATTAAGCGGCAAGAGCGTAATTATTATCGCCAATTAAAAGTGTGGAAAATGAGATTAACGAGCTGTATCCCAGCGCTCGGCATGCTTACATCGCCATTGGTCTCGCTGTCAAAACCGGTCGGCCCCATAATTCAAAGAACAAATATGGCGTTCCTTTTTATTAAAAAGGGCGGGCTATCGGCTGTACACGGTACTTGCCTCTATCCCTAACGCGGGCGGCAAAGTTAACTTTTATCCATCAAACCAGAAAAAAGTTTGTGCCACCTCTTCAATACCCTTATTTTAGGTCAACAATTATACCAGAATAGATATGAAGTTTGGAATAATAAGAGAACGTAAAAATCCCCCAGATAGGAGAGTGGTACTATCCCCAACGGAGTGCCAAAATGTCCTTTCCGCCTTTCCCGACTCACAAATATTTGTCGAACCATCACCAATTAGGGTATTTACTGATGAAGAATACCAACAAAAGAGTATTTCCGTATCAAAAGAAATGGAAAAATGCGATGTTCTGCTAGGGGTAAAAGAAGTACCCATAGATGCCCTTATTCCCAACAAGAAATACTTTTTCTTTTCCCATACCATAAAAAAGCAGCCCTATAACCGTCCATTGTTAAAAGCAATATTGGAAAAGAACATAGAACTCTATGACCATGAGGTGATTACCAATAGCAAAGGACAACGTTTGGTGGCCTTTGGGCGGTATGCCGGAATTGTGGGAGCTTACAACGGAATGCGGGCGTATGGGTTAAAATTTAATCTATTCAACCTACCCAAAGCGGAAACATTGAAAGACCAAAAGGCATTGATCTCTGAGCTTCAAAAAGTAAAGTTGCCCAACATTAAGATTTTATTGACGGGTAGGGGTAGGGTAGGCAACGGTTCTCGTGAAATGTTGGATGCCATGGGGCTAAAAAAAGTGAACGTATCGGAATACTTAACAGATACATTCAACGAACCTGTATATTGTCAGATAGATGCATCAGAATACAATAAACGTAAGGATGGTGTAAGAGGTAATAAAGCTGATTTTTTTGCTAATCCTCAAGAATATAAATCCAACTTCTTCCGTTTTACAGAAGTAACCGATTTTTATATTGCAGGTCATTTCCATGGCGATGGTGCACCGTTTTTATATACACGTGAAGATGCAAAACATCCAAACTTTAAGATAAAACTGGTCGCGGATATCAGTTGCGATATTGATGGCCCGGTGGCATCAACAATAAAGGCTTCCACTATTGCAGAACCCATTTATGGTTATGATCCAATTACAGAGAAAGAAACTGATTTTAAAAACCCCAATGCTATCGGGGTCATGGCAGTGGATAATTTACCTTGTGAACTGCCTAGGGATGCTAGTACTGGCTTTGGGGAAGCTTTTTCAAAATATGTGATCCCCGCATTTTTCAACAATGATGAAGATGGCATTCTGGAAAGGGCAAGAATGACCAAAAATGGAAGTCTTACAAAAAGGTACGCTTACTTGCAAAAGTACGTTGATGGTCTTGAATAAAAAGTCATTGGTCTAACGACAAAGTAGAACTTTATACCGGTAGTCTTTTTTTCTTATCTTGAGCTTCAATTTTAAACAAACCTGTGAAGTTCAATTGGGTAATTAATGGAGACACTACTCCATCTATTAAAAAAATCTGTATAGATTTAGAATACCGCTTAAGACCCAGAATTACTCAATTCCTATTATCTCGATTGGATAATGAATTATATGGAGACTTTTCAGCCTTCCATTTTGATGTGGACATTAAAAACCAGTGGGTTTGGATTTCAGAAAAAACCCCTCACAACTATATTGACCGTATTCGAGATGATTTTGATAAGGAAATAAATGGCTCCGCATTGTTCTCAGCAGTTTAAACTATTGCTTAACCCAGCGAAAAACGGAAAAGACCATCCAAAGAAAAAAACCAAATGCGAATGTCATCAGCCATACTTTTGTATGGCCCAGACTAAAAAGTATTTCATGGTCAAGGAAAATTATTAGTAGGATTTTTACTTCCTTTGTTCTTAAACAAAACTTAACCAATGAGTAAGTATTATATCTCCTATTTCCTCATCCTTTTTATGAATTTATGCTTTGCTCAGACTACAGCAAATAAGCCTCTTTCGGCAGATTTATTATTTACTAAAGCTACGCAAAGTGATTTTTCAATTTCTCCTGATGGGAAATATTTTATGCAACTTTTAAAGAGTGATGTGTCAAATGAGGTAATAATAGTTGATATAGATAATTATGAGATATTGTACCGAATACCACTAAGAGCTAAACCAGTTTATGATTTACTGTGGTTAACCAATAAACGAATTAGTTATAGTTCCAATGGAAAAATTTATGCAATTGATATTGAAGGGACAAATAATGTCATTCTTGTAAATCATATATTTGATAAAACTCATTATATAAACCGTTATAATAATCGTAAGAAGTATCGATTAAGTAAGATTTTTACCGAACTTAAAGTTAATGAGGATGAGATTTTAGTTCAATCATTAGATTATAAAGGCTACTCTAAAATCAAAAGGGTTAATATCTACACAGGTGAGGAGTTCAGTGTTATAGATGGCGTTTATGATAAAATAAATTCATGGATTGTTGATAAAGAAGGAAGGCCAGCGGTTGGAATCAAAATGAATGAGTTAGGCTGGAAATATTTTGTAAAAGACAGCGAAACCCAAAAATTGGCTCCTTTGCAGATTAATATTTCTGATAAACTCTATAATCTACAATATGAGGCAGGAACCTTTCTAAATCAAAATTTAACTTTTGAAGGAAGCAGTTTTGACAAGGATGTTATCTATTTAACAAGTAATATAAATGATGATAAGCGCAAGCTGATTAGTTATAATTACAAAGAAAAACGAGTTTTAGATACCATTGCTGTAGATAAAAATTGTGATGTTGGGAATCCAGAGGGTACGGAAATACGCATTTTGTATGATTACAAAAACAAAGAATTAGGAGGTGTACGATATGAGGGTGTTACACCAGTTTTTATTCCTTTTTCCAATGATTTTAAAACTGCATATGCTAAGGTAAGAAGAAAATTTAGAACCTATTTTAATGATATCCTTGATGTAGATTCTGATAATAATAGATTTGTTATCCATCAATGGAGTGATAATTATGCCGGTAATATAGGAATTTATAATGTTGTTGAGGATAATTATAAAATAATGATAAACTTTAATGCAGAACTTGATGAGTACGTTTTATCAAAAACAAAAAGTATTGGGATTAAGAACAGAAATGGAAAGCACTTACCTTCTTATCTCAATCTTCCTCCAAACTATAATAAAGATGATGAAAATAATTCTTCACCTTTAATAGTGATTCCTCACGGAGGACCTTGGTCAAGGGATTATTGGGAATTAGACCCTTATGCGCAATACTTTGCCTATCAAGGTTATGCGGTATTGAGAGTTAATTTTCAAGGATCGGTAGGATTTGGGAAAGAACATGTACTTGCTGGTGTTGAAGCTATCAATACCGTGATGATTGATGATATAATTGATGCTAAGAATTACATTCAGGAACACTATAATATTGATACTAAGAGGAGATATGTATTTGGGCATAGTTACGGGGGGTATGCTGCTTATTTAAGCTTGATTAGATACCCAGAAGCTTTTGCTGGTGGAGTTGCCATTGCAGCTCCAACGGATTTAAAAAGCTGGCTAAAAACCCAAAAAGAGGAAGACAACAAGTTTACTTATGAATATTGGAGAACTGTATTGGGGAATAGGGGTAAAAGTTATTATGAAGAGATATCGCCAATTAATTATGTGGATAAAATAACCAAACCAATAATGGTATTTCATGGTAGAAATGACAGGATAGTACCTTTTGAACAAGCAGAAATAATGAGAAAAGAGTTTGAAAAGCGTGGTAGGAAAGACAAATTTACTACTATGGAATTTCTTGGACATAGTATGAGAAACAGCAGTAGTATTGGGTATATTCTAGAGCAGAGTGATAAGTTCTTCAAGAAGTTATAAATTATTTAGAATTCTTTGGAAAGGGAAAAAGATATCCAAAACCATTGAAGTTAATTACGAATGCAAATTTTGAGATTATTCCCGTCCCTAAAATTCATGACCTTTTTGAATCTTAAAAGCTAGTATTGGTTGATTATCCCAAATTAAAACAAGGTCTTTCTTGTCTTGTAATTTTTTATTCAATCTAGACTTGAAAACGTACTCGTTGTTTTCTGTTTTTTTAAGCCGTAGTTTTTTGAGTTCTGAAGTTTCAGATATCCAAAACTGCATATTCTTTTTTTTAGGTAGTTTTTCAAAACGGATAAGAAAATCATTGTCCTTAGAAAGCCTGAGCCAACCATCCATGTTGGATGCCAAAGCAACTCCATTGGCGAAGTAGCCTGGAAAAAAAATTGGGCCATTAAAAAAAGAATCAATATCAACCATGGGTGATAACAATTGCCAATCTGGATTAGCAGGAAAATGTGTCTTTATAAATGAAGAAGGGTGTGTTAAAAAATAATGTTCAGCACTTTCATGTACAATTTTCTTGGAATTAGATTCAAAATAGGCTGATGCCCAAGTTGCATCAATGAATGCCCATTCATTATTTAATTTGACCACATTCCAAGAGTGGTTTTTGAACAGTTGTTCACCTTTAAAGTTTTTTATTTCGGTTTTGGCAATACCCTTAATAATTTGGGAATCAATTCCGAAAGTAAGGCACAGTTTATGCAAAAGCATTGAATATTCTATACAAGTACCTTTTTTTGAACGGAAGGCTTTGGCGATTCGTTTACCGGTATTTTTTTGTATTTGATGATTTCTTCCCCGTTCCGAGAGGTAAACCAAATTTGGTTTGGGTGCAAAAAAAGTGTCCAAAGATTCATCATACCTTATGTTTGATACAATCCATGTAAAAGCCGCTCTCACTCTTTCCGAATTGCTTTCGAAATCGTTTTTTATTCGTATCGATAAATTAGTAAGACTGGAGAACTCGGGATAGTTCTTAACTTTGGAATCTACCTGGTAATAATCCTGTGAAAAACAAATAGAAGTCAAAAAGAAGATAAACACCAATATCAAGTATCTCATTAGTTATAACTTTCTTTAAAGATATGAATCCCGCCGAAAATTACATATTGAACCAACCAGAACCTTTCCGAAGTATTTTATTACACCTACAGGTAGTTATTACAGCCTCCATTCCTAGTGTAGAAATGAAATATAAATGGCGTATTCCCTGCTTTTATGTTGGAAAAAGTCCAATTTGCTATTTGAATGTCTCCCAGAAAAAAGGCTATGTTGATATTGCTTTTTGGAATTCTGCCCATCTCACCAAACATTTGGATAAAATGATTTCCGAAAAACGTAAGGTTGTCAAATCCCTGCGTTATTCAACCTTGGAAGAAATTGAAGACCAAATTTTGGTTGATGTCTTGCAAGAGGCCTTTACTTTGAGAAAGAAAGGATTTTATAAGAAAAGTGATTTAAGTTAAAGTGAGTTCACAACCTTTCGGATAGCCACCAAATCCGTCAATAGTTTTTCAAGCAAGCCCAAATCCAGCATATTGGCCCCATCGCTTTTTGCATTTTTTGGGTCAAAATGGGTTTCCATAAAGAGTCCGTCCACCCCTGCTGCAATACCAGCTCTGGCCATGGTTCCTATTAAGGCAGGTCGGCCCCCGGTAACCCCAGAGGACTGATTGGGTTGTTGCAGCGAATGTGTAATATCTAAAACTACTGGTGCGTATTGTTTCATGGTAGGAATCCCTCTAAAATCCACCACCATATCCTGATAGCCGAACATGGTTCCACGGTCTGTGATCCAAACTTGGTCATTTCCAGAATCCGTTACTTTTTTAACAGCATGTTGCATACTCTCCGGGCTCATGAATTGCCCTTTTTTAAGGTTGACCACTTTGCCCGTTTTGGCAGCTGCGACTACCAAATCGGTCTGTCTAACCAAAAATGCGGGTATTTGCAGTACATCCACATAGTCGGCAGCCATAGCAGCATCCTGTTCGGTATGAATATCTGTAATTGTGGGAACTTTAAAGGTTTCGGAAACTTTTCTAAGGATTTTTAAAGCTTTTTCATCTCCAATTCCGGTAAAAGAATCAATTCTACTCCGATTGGCTTTTTTAAAACTTCCTTTAAAAACATATGGAATTTTAAGCGTTTCGGTAATCTTGACCACTTTTTCAGCTATTCGTAATGCCATTTCTTCTCCTTCAATGGCACAGGGGCCTGCCAGTAAGAAAAAGTTATCTCCGTTGGTGTGTTTTATCTGTGGAATAAACTCCAAATTCATGCCTCTTTTATTTGATTGCAAAGATACTGGTTTTAGTTTCTGAACCATTCTTGCGAATTGTCTCAAAATCAACAAGATAAAAATAACATTCCTTTAGGTTGTCATGCAAAGAAATCGGAGTATCTTTGCGGGCTTAAAAATAGGGTTATGTCTAAAATCAAGAATATTGCCATCATTGCACACGTTGACCACGGTAAAACTACACTGGTGGATAAAATCATGTTTCATTGTCAATTATTCCGTGATAATGAGAATAAAGGTGATTTGATTTTGGACAATAATGACCTGGAACGAGAGCGGGGAATTACCATTGTTTCCAAGAATGTTTCCGTTGTTTACAAAGACACAAAAATAAATATCATTGATACCCCTGGTCACGCCGATTTTGGAGGCGAAGTTGAGCGGGTTTTGAATATGGCCGATGGGGTTTTGCTGTTGGTGGATGCCTTTGAAGGGCCAATGCCCCAAACTCGATTTGTACTGCAAAAAGCTATCGATTTGGGATTGAAACCATGCGTGGTCATCAATAAAGTGGACAAAGAAAACTGTACTCCGGAAGAAGTACATGAAAAAGTTTTTGACCTCATGTTTGAATTGGGAGCAGAAGAGTGGCAATTGGATTTTCCAACGGTATATGGTTCGGCCAAACAGAATTGGATGAGCGAGGATTGGGAAAAACCAACTGAAAATATAGAACCTCTTTTGGATATGGTTATTGACCATGTTCCAGAATTCAAACCAGAAGAAGGCTCAACCCAAATGCTGATTACTTCACTGGATTTTTCATCTTTTACAGGTAGAATTGCCATTGGAAGATTACAACGCGGTACTTTAAAGGAAAACCAGCAAATTTCTTTGGTAAAAAGGGATGGAGCAATAGTAAAAACAAAAGTAAAAGAGCTTTTTACATTTGAGGGATTGGGTCGTAAAAAAGTACAGGAAGTGGTTGCTGGTGATATTTGCGCCATTGTTGGAATGGAAGGTTTTGAAATTGGTGATACCGTTGCCGATATTGAAAACCCCGAAAAACTAAAGACCATTGCCATTGATGAGCCTACCATGAGTATGCTGTTTACCATTAATGATAGCCCGTTTTTTGGTAAGGATGGAAAATTTGTGACCTCAAGGCATATAAAGGAACGCCTGGAAAAAGAGTTGGAGAAAAACTTGGCACTGCGTGTTGAAGAAACTGATAGTGCGGATAAATTTATGGTTTTTGGCCGTGGTGTTTTGCACCTTTCGGTATTAATCGAAACCATGCGTAGGGAAGGATATGAGCTTCAAATTGGTCAGCCTCAGGTAATCATTAAGGAAGTTGATGGTGTAAAATACGAACCGGTTGAACATTTGACCATTGATTTACCAGAAGAAGTATCTGGAAAGGCAGTAGAAATGGTATCCATCAGAAAAGGGGAGATGACCAGTATGGAAGCCAAGGGTTCCAGAATGCTCTGTGAGTTCTTGATTCCTTCCAGAGGAATAATAGGCCTTAGAAATCAATTGTTGACCGCAACTGCAGGTGAAGCAATTATGGCGCACCGTTTTCTTGAATATCAACCTTTAAAAGGAGAAATCGCACAACGTCAGAACGGTTCCTTGGTTTCTATGGAAAATGGTACAGCAATTCCATATTCAATTGATAAATTACAGGAAAGAGGTAAATTCTTTATCGACCCGGGAGAAGATATTTATGAAGGACAGGTGATAGGTGAGAATTCGCGCGGAGATGATATGACGGTAAATGTGACCAAGACTAAAAAACTGTCCAATGTACGGTCTTCAGGTGCCGACGATAAGGCAAAGATTGTTCCCGCAATTAAGTTTTCATTGGAGGAAGCTTTGGAATATATTCAGAAAGATGAATATGTTGAAGTTACCCCAAGTCATCTTAGGCTCCGTAAGATTTTCCTAAAGGAAGTAGATAGAAAGCGTAATAAGATTGATTAAACTTTTTGGCTCAAATGTCCATGGTGTTGCTCTCGTAAACAAGCAATGGCAGCTCCAATAATGCCAGCGTGGTTCATGAGTTCCGCTTTGACGACTTCAGTTTCAATAGTTATCAAATGGCTAAATTCCTTCCACTTTTTTGAGGTTCCTCCGCCAACAATAATAAGGTCTGGAGAAACAATCAATTCTACTAAGCCTAGGAATTTATTAAATCGTTTGCTCCATCTTTCAAACGAAAGACCTTCTCTTTCCTTTGCAGATGCGGCTGCCCATTGTTCAATCTTTTTATATTTTTTATAAGGAATTTGACCCAATTCAAAATTGGGAAGCAATACGCCATTATAAAATGCGCCACTTCCTAATCCAGTGCCAATGGTAATCATAAGAACAAGACCACTTCTTCCTTTTCCAACACCATAGTTCATTGAGGCATATCCTGCGGCATCGGCATCATTCAAAACTGTAAATTCATGGCCAGTGACCTTTGTGAACAGTTCATCAATATTTACCCCGACCCAACTAGGGTGTAAGTTTCCTGCAGATAAACAAACTCCATTTTTAACAATGCTAGGGAAACCACAACCCACGGGACCGCTATACTTAAAATGTGCTACAATTTGGGAAATAACTTCAGCCATGTCTCCAGGTTTTCGCGAAGCAGGAGTGGGAATACGATATCTTTCTGTAAGCATTTCTCCAGTTTCGGCGTTTACCAATGCACCTTTAATGCCCGATCCGCCTATATCAATACCAAGAATTTCCATAAAAGGAAGAAAATTAAATTTTGACAAATAAACAAAAACTTTTGGCGGTCAAAGAGTTAACTCGATAACAATAATTAAAAATTTGTTAACTGTTCTTTTTTGATGGTTGAATGTAATAATCAATAGAATTAAGGGAGTGGTCTGGATCAATGAAATCCAAAATGCTATCAATTAATTTTCCAAACCCAGATAATGTGCCCAATTGCTTGTTTTTTCCTAGCGCACTGGAAATGGTCTCATCCCTGTTTCCAAATTCGTATCCACCTTCTTTTATCCATAATAGATTAAAAAGATGTTGCATCATCACATTACCCAACTGATCAATTGAAATTGCCATTTTTAATGCAAATTCTCCAATTCCATGTACCCCTTTGGTTAATAGTTGTTGAAGAAAACCGCATAGAAGTCCTATCGGCCCGGTTAGAATCATCAGAATAATGGAGATAAAGAAAAGAAGGACCCCTATAACAGGGTTTGAGTTTTTATCCCTTGCGCAGTCTTTTTTTTTAATGATCATGTTGAAGTTGCTTTTTGGATGACCTCAAAAACCTTGCTTCCATCACATTTTAATGTTTTATGGGGATATTTTAAAATTAGTGCGTAATCATGTGTGGCCATAATAATTGTTCGCCCATTTTGATTAATGTCCTGAAGAACTTTCATGACTTCAACGCTGGTTTGAGGGTCAAGGTTTCCAGTAGGTTCGTCAGCAAGAATCAATTCAGGGTCATTCAAGAGGGCCCGAGCAATTGCAATACGTTGCTGTTCTCCACCTGAAAGTTCATGGGGAAATTTAAAACCTTTGGTTTTCATTCCTACCTTATCCAAAACCTCTTCAATTTTGGAATCCATTTTAGAAGCATCGGTCCATCCGGTTGCTTTTAGTACAAAACGCAGATTGTTATTTACATTACGATCAGGCAATAGTTTAAAATCCTGAAAAACAATACCAAGCTTTCTTCTTAAAAAAGGAATGTCTTTTTCTTGTAAGTTTTTCAAACCAAAATCCACCACACTTCCAGACCCTTGTTTTAAAGGGATGTCGGCGTACAACGTTTTCATAAAACTACTTTTGCCGCTACCTGTTTTTCCTATAATGTAAACGAATTCTCCTTTTTTGACTTCTAAGGTGATGTCTTTTAAAATGAGATTTTCATTTTGAAAAACGGCTACGTCCTTTAATTTTAAAATAGTATCTGACATAATTCTGCTTTGAGAAATAAAGGTACTAAGTTCTAAAATTATAATACGTTAAGCGATTACAAATTCGGGTTCTTAAATTTCTAATATACTTTGGCCTAAAATTTGACGTTATGTTAAAAGTCAATCGAGAACAGCGTAGAACACTATGAATCGAAAAAACCTCCTTTTTTTCCTGATTTTCTTGGGAACCTTTTTTGTGCTTTCCGCCCAAGAGACCAAAATCTATTCACATGAGGATAAGGCATTTCAAGATGCGTTGGCCTTATACAATAATCAACAATACCAAGCTTCTCAAGCTATTTTTGAAAAGGTGAAAACCACCACAGCAGATGGTGAGACAGAAGCCAATAGTGCATACTATTCGGCCAACGCCGCTATTCGGTTGAATCAACGTGGAGCCGATGGGATGATGGAAGATTTTGTGGAACGCTATCCAACATCAACCAAACGTAATTCCGCTTTTTTAGATGTTGCCGACTATTATTTTGAGACGGGAAAATACCCGTATGCCCTAAAATGGTATAAAAAGGTAGATCAATCTGCCATGTCCAATACGGACAAAGAGCGCTTTAACTTCAATAACGGATATGCCCTGTATGCTTCAAAAAGACCCAAAGATGCGGAACGCTATTTGAGTAAGGTGAGCAATTCTCCTAAGTACGGTTCCCAGGCTAAATATTATTTAGGATATATCGCATATGAACAAGATGATTATGATGAAGCGAGTGCCCGATTCGACCAAATTACAGACCCAGAGTTGCTCAATGAGAAGCTGTCTTATTATCAGGCCGATTTAAATTTTAAGCTCGGTAATTTTGAAGAAGCCATAGCCATGGCGAAAAAACAATTACCAAAATCAGACCGGAAAGAAATATCTGAACTCAATAAGATAATAGGTGAAAGTTACTTTAACCTTGGGCAGTACGGTGAAGCCGTTCCTTATTTGAAAAAATATAGGGGGAGAAGAGGGAAGTTGAGCAATACTGATTATTACTTAATGGGGTACAGCCATTATAAGCAAGGTGATTTTGAAGGGGCTATTCAATATTTCAATAAAATTATAGGAGGAACAAACAGTGTTTCCCAAAATGCATATTATCATCTGGCTGAATGTTATCTGAAATTAGATAAAAAATCAGAAGCACTTAACGCTTTTAGAAATGCTTCCCAAATGGATTTTAGTGCGGAAATCCAAAAAGATGCCCTACTCAATTATGCCAGATTGAGTTATGAAATTGGAAACGCCTATGAACCCGTTCCGCAGGTGATGACCAACTATTTGGAGAGGTACCCTAAGGATGAACATCAGCAGGAAATTCGTGAACTATTGGTTGATTCGTATATCACTTCCAAGAATTTTGAGGGAGCAATGACACTTTTGGAAAAAAACAAGGGCTATGCCAGTAAGGAAACCTATCAAAAAGTTGCATTTTACAGAGGAGTGGAATTGTTTATTGATGGTGACTATGAACCAGCATTGGAGCGCTTTTCCAAATCCTTGAAAAGTGCAGAAAACAAAACTTTTGAAGCGCGTGCTCTATACTGGAAAGCCGAATCGGCCTATAGATTGAACCGTTTTGATGATGCCCTTGTGGATTTCTCACAATTTCAACGTAACCCAGTTGCAAAAAGTTTGGATGAATATCAAAGTATCGATTACAATTTGGGCTACTGCTATTTCAAATTGAAGGACTATGGCAACGCTATTACTTACTTCAAAAAAGTCACAACTTCTAATGCGGAGGACAATGAGCGTTTGAATGACAGTTACCTGCGCTTGGGTGACAGCTATTTTGTAAATAGTAAATATAAGTTGGCCCAATCCGCTTATGATGAATCATCTAAACTGAATGGTCCTGAACGGGACTATGCAGCCTTTCAGAAAGCACTTTGCAGCGGATTTTTGGGTAACAGCTCAGCTAAAATTGATGATTTGAATCAGTTTTTGATTAGATACTCCAAGTCATCATTGCGAGATGATGCCCTTTTTGAATTAGGGAACTCCTATATAAAAGCTGGAAAGGAAACATCAGGCTTACAAACCTATGACCGATTAATAGAAGAGTTCAGTAGAAGTAAATTTGCACCTAGAGCATTATTGCGACAAGGATTGGTGCATTACAATGCAAATAGGAATGACCAAGCTTTATCGAAGCTAAAAGCCGTTGTTAAAAAATATCCCAATACACAGGAAGCCAAACAGGCAGTGGCCACGGCAAAATTGGTATATGTGGATGAAGGAAGAGTGGGGGAATATGCAGCTTGGGTAAGAAACTTGGATTTTGTTGAGGTTACGGATTCAGAATTGGATAATGCCACTTTTGAAGCAGCCGATAGAAAATATGTGGAAGGAAAAACGGATGTTGCCATACGTGGTTTTGAAGATTACTTACGAGAGTTTCCTAATGGTCTTCACGCATTAAAAGTCAATTTTAATCTGGCACAATTGTATTTTTCCAAAGGAGAAAAAGATAATGCGCTGAGCAACTATATAGTAGTGGCCAATAGTGGTAGCGGAGAAAATACGGAGCAAGCACTTACGCGGGTTTGTGAAATATATGTGGGAAAACAGGATTACCAAAATGCCATTCCATATCTGGAACAATTGGAAAGCACGGCTGAAATTGTTCAGAACAAAACGTTTGCCCAATCCAATCTGATGAAAGGCTATTACGGGAAAAAAGATTACGGACAGACCATTGCTTATGCTGAAAAAGTATTGAAAGCCCCGAAAATTGACAACCGTATTAAAAGTGATGCACAGACCATGATCGCTCGCTCTGCCATAGCTACTGATAATGAACAATTGGCTGAAACTGCCTATAAAGAGGTGAAGAAAATAGCAACAGGCGAATTGGCGGCAGAAGCCTGGTTTTATGATGCCTATTTTAAAAATAAAAATCAGGATTTTGAAGCTTCCAATATATCCGTTCAGAAATTGGCAAAAGATTATGCTGGTTATAAGCAATGGGGAGGAAAGGGATTAATCATCATGGCCAAAAACTTCTATGCTTTGGAAGATGCTTTTCAGGCTACCTATATCCTTGAGAGCGTTATTTCCAATTTTGCCGAGTATGATGACATTGTAGAAGAGGCAAAAGGAGAACTATCCTGGATAAAGACCCGAGAGGCACAGAGCAATTCTTCGGTAGACCCCAACGGTAATTAAAGCGAGACATGATTATGCATAAGAACAGCTATATATTTTCCATATTATTTTTGAGTCTTTGGAGTACGGTTTTTGCACAGGAAACCGATGATATAGGCACTGAAACGGTTACAGTTGTCAAACCGTATTCTCCCACCGTTTCAGATGCCTTTAAAATAAAATCCACTCCAAATTTGAACGATTCCATAGTTCTTCAAAAAAAAGAGATCAATTACAGTATTTTCTCTGTGCCAGTGGCTTCCACATTTACACCGGCAAAAGGAAAAGCATCGAGAGTAAAAAAGACACCGGCGCCTACCTTGTATAATTCATACGCTTCCGTTGGTTTGGGAAATTTCAACAACTCTTTGGTCGATTTATATACCAGTAGAGAATTTAATAGAGGAGAAGACTTGTTGGATTTTGGATTGAGTCACCACTCATCTCGCGGCGCTATAGAAACCACTCCCTTAGATGCAGATTTTTACAATACAAATCTAGACGTTTCCTACGCTAAGAAGGACAGGGACATGGATTGGGGGGCTAGTATTGGACTTCAGCACCAATTATATAACTGGTACGGAATTGAAAATGGAGCTTTTGATGATGCTACAATTGCATCCATAGATGAACGCCAGAATTATTTTAATGGCGAGGCAAAAGCCCATTTAAATTTGGAAGATTCATTTTTTAAGAAAGGAACTGTTCTGTTGAGACGATTTTGGGATGCAACGGAATCAGGTGAGAACCGTGTGGTCTTGGAACCATCCATAGAATTGCCCATAACAGAGGAATTAATAACTATAAACACCAAAATTGACTACGTTAATGGGAACTTTAAAAACGCCTCATTAAACAACACTGTAAATGATTCTGAAATTAAGTATAGCCAATTTCAAGTTGGGGTAAACCCAAGTTTATTAATATTGCGTGATGACCTTACCCTTAATTTGGGTGCCAATTTTGTATATGGATTGGATACAGAAAGCAGTGACGGTAATTTTTATATATACCCAGCAGTTACCGCTTCGTATCGTTTGGTGGACGAAACAGTAATCGCTTATGGCGGTATTGAAGGCGAACTAAAACAAAACTCCTATCATGATTTTGTAGATGAAAACCCCTATGTCTCTCCCACTTTGGATATTCAACCCACAGATCAACAGTATGAAGGATATTTGGGACTCAAAGGACAATTAGTGTCAAATGTGGGATATAATATTAAGGGTTCATACACAGCGGAGAATAGAAGGCCCTTGTTTTTTCTCAATCCCCAAAATCTTTTCAGGGATGATGAGAAAGGCTATTTCTACGGGAATTCTTTCCAAGTGTTTTATGATGATGTAAAAACATTGGGCATTTTCGGAGAATTAAATATTGATATAAACCGAAACTTCACTTTGGGTATCAATGCGGAATTTTATGATTATGATACTGAAACTGATAACCCGGCTTGGAACTTACCAAGCGTTAAAGGGTCCTTGTTTATGGATTACCAGATAAATAAGCAATGGTATTTAGGCGCTAATTTGTTTTATGTTGGAGAACGTGAAGATTTGGTTTCGCAAGCTGTTCAAAATGTGTTGCCTTCAGAATTTCCTGCAGCAATTGTAACATTAGATGGTTTTTTTGATGCCAATGCCCATGTAGGCTATCGTTTTAACGAACAGTTATCGGTTTTTGTAAAAGCATCCAATATCGCCAATAATGATTACCAGAGATGGGCCAATTTTAGGGTGCAAGGCTTTCAAGCTTTAGCAGGTGTTTCTTACAAATTTGATTTTTGAGCTGTAAATTAGCACAATAAATTGTTAATGGAATCGTTTTAATCACTACCTCAATCTATTGTTTTTTTGTGGATTGATTGCTCCAATTGAATTGGAAATCATGCAATTACGATTCATTAACATACTAACCTACACTCTTTTCACCCTGATTTGTTCATCGGCGGTATCACAAAACCTTGTGCACAACGGTGGGTTTGAAGATTTTGTGGAATGCCCCGTTAAAATGAGCAATCTCAATAAGGATGCTGAATATTGGAGTGCACCAACCTTGGGTACTACCGATTATTTTAATGAATGCAGTAGGACAAAGTTGGGAATTCCAATGAATTTTAAGGGTAAACAGGAAGCATATGAAGGCAATGCCTATGCAGGCTTATATTTGTTTGCACCAAAGGACTACAGGGAATATATTCAGGTTGAATTGACCGAAACCCTAAAGAAAGGGCACCGATATAGATTAAGCCTTTCCTTGAGCCTCTCCGAAAAATCCGATGGAGCTGTAATGGATATTGGGGCAATCTTTGCCGAATATCCCCTATCCATTCATACCAAAAGACAACTCTCAAATAGTGTTCTGGCTTCGGAATCAACAAAGACAACCCATGCAAAGCAGTTTTCAGCTACAGGTTTTTATGATGATAAAACAGATTGGATGCAGGTAAATTTGGATATCGTTGCGAAGGGATTTGAAAAAATACTAATTCTTGGAAATTTTAAAAGTAATGGCGGGACCCAGTATTTAGATTTTGGAAAAACGGCGACAAGTACTGAAGGTTACTCTTATTATTACTTGGATGATATCTCACTTGTCTATTTAGGCCCGGACTACAAAACCAATCAGAGCTATGTACTAAACCATGTCAATTTTGACTTTGACCGATTTGAATTGGAGCCAAAGGCTAAACAAAGTTTAAAAGACGTATACCAACATCTTCAAAAGAACCCAAACCTAAAGGTGTCCATTAGTGGACACACTGATGATCAAGGTTCAGAGGAATACAATGATGTTCTTTCACAGCAGAGAGCCAAAACCGTTGCAAAATATTTAATGCGATTAGGGCTTCCAAAAAGCCGGATTACTTCTGCAGGATATGGGAACAAGATGCCTTTGGATAGTACGCAAAGTGATAAAGCCCGAAGAAAGAATCGCCGGGTAGAGTTTGTTATGACCGAATTCGTAGACGAATAATCTCTAACAGATTCTTTTAATTTGATGGATTGAAAAGGCCTACCAATAAATGTTCCGATTTGGGAAATAAAATTTCCTTGTTCCACGTATCCCAATAAAATTTTTGGTGCAAACTAGAACTGCCGTCCAATAATTTGTTTATATCCGTATTGTATTCCAGTACAATATTTCCGGTATTTCCACCATTTAGAACAAAAAAAGATTCCGGTTTGTAACCTTTGGATTTTATATTGATTTTCCAATGAAAATCTTTCGTACTACTAAGTGAAAAAGAACCATCGTAATCGGTATACGTAATATTATCCGTTGCATTTAATTCAACAGAAGCTCGATAGACAGGAAATCCCAACTGATCAACAATTTTCCCAGTTATCTTATTTTGGCCAATGCCAAAATAGGGAATAATCGATAATATGAACATACAGGTCACTATGCGCATCATAGTAAGATTTGGACTATAGTAACGAATTTTATTGGAAGTTAGTATCCTAAAAAGAGATAAAATTAGTGGCATCAAAAAATAGTATGCTAAACAATATGGGTTGAAAAAACACGTTTGTATATGCGGTACGAGAACCTACAAATAATCATAACTATGTTTTATAAGGTTACTCGTATTTTTTTGTCCCTTAGTCTTTATTTTTCGATAGCAGCACCTCTTTTTGGACAAAATTTAATTTTGAACCCTGGTTTTGAAAACTACAAAACCTGCCCATTAAACATTACTAATTTTGGTACTCTGCTCGAGGATGTTTCTTTGCCATCATCAAGTTCGGGAGATTATTTCAATACATGCGGTTCAACTGATTTTGGAGTTCCATCAAATTTCAAGGGAACACAAAAAGCCACCGAAGGTTCAGGTTATGTGGGGCTTTATTTCTATGCCTTAAATGATTATCGTGAATATATTCAATTAAACACCAGTAGAACACTCAGGGAAAAACATCCGTATAAGATAACTTTACAAGTGAGCCTTGCAGAGACTTCTAGCTTGGCATTGAAAAATATGTCCATTGTATTGGTAAATAAAAAAGTAAAATTACCCAATAGTTCAGCCTTGACCAGTTCTCGAATGGATTTACAGGAGGATATAAAATTTCATAAGGTAAGATTAAAGGCAGACAATTCATTGGCAAACACAGATGACTGGGTAACACTGACTGCGGAATTTGATGCGAAAGGTTTTGAAAACCATATTATAGTTGGCAATTTTAGTGACAATATAAATACGGAGTTGTTGAATCAAAAAGAATCTATATTATCCAGTGATTTCTCGTATTACTTCGTCGATAATTTAGCCTTGGAAGAATTGCCAAGAATTAATTATGAAAAAGATAAGATATATGTGTTGGAGCGTAATCCATTTGAACCAAAAGGATACGAATTGGACGCAGAGGCAATAGCAAGTGTTAAAAAGATATTCAAGTTTCTAAAAGAGAATGCGGAGGTTCAGATGAAGATTACAGGCCATTCAGACAATGTAGGACAACCAGGATATAATAAGTACATATCTTCTTTAAGGGCAAGAGCCGTTGCACTATACCTCAAAAACCTTGGTATTGATGATAATCGCATTGTGTGGGAAGGTGTTGGAGACACAAGACCGCTTGGAAACGGAAAAATCAAGGAAGATCATCTTTCCAATAGGAGAGTAGAATTTGTGATGACCGAATTTAAGGATTAGTATTTTCCGGTGTGTCTTCAGTTTCATAGACATCGTTACAATTACATTTTCTATTTTTGAAGGAAACCTTCAAAAATGAAAAAATTTCTTTTCAGTTTTTTTATCCTTTCTTTTTTTGTTGCCTGCAACCCAAAAGAGGAAGTTGATTTAATTGTTTCCAACGCCAATATCTATACTGTTGATTCGGATTTTTCAAAAGTAACCAGCGCAGCAGTAAAAGATGGTGTATTTGTGGCTGTTGGGGATACCGAGGAAATTCAGCAAAAATATAAGGCAAAGAAGGAGATAAATGTAGAAGGAAGAACTATCGTCCCAGGACTAATTGATGCACATTGCCATTTTTATGGATTGGGGCTTAACCAGCAAGTTGTGGATTTGGTTGGCACTTCTAGTTTTGAGGAGATTGTTGATAGGATAGTGGCATTTCAAAAAGAACAGCCCGCAAATTTTATTAGAGGTAGGGGTTGGGACCAAAATGATTGGGAGGTAAAGGAATTTCCAACAAAAGATAGATTGGACGAGTTATTTCCAGATACTCCCATCGCCTTGGAAAGAGTGGATGGACACGCCTATTTGGTCAATCAAAAGGCATTGGATTTGGCTGGAATTATTGCCAATACTCAAGTGGAAGGTGGTGAAATTGTAAAAAAGGACGGAAAACTAACAGGTGTTTTGGTTGACAATCCCATGGCAATGGTAGATGCCGTAATCCCCAAACCCACTAGAAAAACCCAGATTCAAGCCTTAAAAGATGCAGAGCAACTATGCCTAGATTATGGTTTAACCACAGTTGATGATGCTGGACTCCACAGAAGTACGATTGAATTGATAGACAGTCTCCAAGGTACGGGAGATTTATCCATACGGGTGTATGCCATGGTGAGCAATACATCTGAAAATTTAGATTATTACCTAGAAAATGGAATCATAAAAACAGATAGGTTGAATGTGCGTTCGGTAAAAGTTTATGGTGATGGTGCATTGGGTTCACGAGGTGCCGCGTTAAAAAAACCATATTCAGATAAAGAAAATCATTTTGGAGCTATGGTTACCCCTGTGGACGAAATTGAACATTTGGCGGAGCGAATTGCTACCTCCGATTATCAAATGAATACACATGCCATTGGTGATTCAGCAAATGTTGTGGTACTTAAAGCCTATAAAAAGGCGCTGGACAACATGGAAGATAGACGTTGGAGGGTAGAACATGCGCAAGTGGTCTCCGAAGCAGATTTTGACTATTTTAAAAATGGAACAATCCCTTCTGTTCAACCTACGCATGCAACCAGTGACATGTATTGGGCCGAAGATCGTTTGGGACCAGAACGGGTTCAAGGCGCATATGCATTTAAAAAATTATTGGATAAATCGGGTATCGTTGCCTTGGGAACAGATTTTCCAGTGGAACAGGTCAGTCCATTCTTAACATTCTATGCAGCGGTGGCCCGTCAAGATTTGGAAAAGTACCCTGAAGTTGGTTTTCAAACTAAGGATGCACTTACCAGGGAGGAAACCTTGAAAGGGATGACCATTTGGGCGGCATATTCAAATTTTGAAGAAAACGAAAAAGGTAGCATCGAAGTTGGTAAATTTGCTGACTTTGTCATTTTGGAAGATGATATTATGACCATACCACTTGATCAAATCCCCAGTTTGAAGGCAGAACAGGTTTTTATTGGAGGAAATCAGGTAAAATAAAAAAAGGCGAGCTGTTAGGTTCGCCTTTTTTCTATAAAAATCTTGTATTACAGGCTCATTGGCAAGGAAACACGTGTGGTTCCCCATCCCATAACCATAGTGCCATTTTCTTCAAAAGCAATAGAAAACGCCTCTAAAGAATCACTGTCAGTACTTGCTTTTGCTGTAACTCGTACCACATCTGCATCGCTATTATAAGAATAGGCTCCCCATTGGTTTAAATTTCCATTTAAAATAACAGTCCACTCACTCTCTCCTGGTATAGTAAATAGAGCATAAGTTCCAGCTTTCACAGATTTCCCACCTACAGTGGCATCCTTATAAAAAGTAATTTCTGGTGCTTCATTGGCACCAGTTCTCCAAACTTTACCATCAGGCGCCAGTTCAGAAAGACTACGCCCTTTTAATTGCGGACGACTGTATATTACACGGGCAGCTTTCTCAGAAACCCTGTAACTAGATGGAAAAGATGCAATATCCGCGGGACTTTTATCCAGGCCATTAAATTTTTGAGCGGTTGCCTCTGTTGAAAAAACAAGCGTTAAGGTTAAAAAAGTAAGTAATAAAATATTTTTCATCATGATGATTTTAGTTGATTTCAAAACTAGGGTGTAATTGGCTCGTTTTTATTTAAAAAGAAGTTAAAATTTAACACCACTTTCAAATTGCTCTGTAAAATATGTTTTCAATAAAAAATTATTTCATTTTTATATAAAAATGAATATTTAAATAATAAAATGTAATCAATAAAGTGATATGTGTTTATTTAATGTAATATTAATGTCATTTTTGTTTTAAAATTGAAATAATAGAAAGATATGTGCGGAATTGTATGTGCGTTTGATGTCAAGGAAAGTACAGAAGTATTAAGGCCCCAACTTTTGGAAATGTCCAAGAAAGTGAGGCATAGAGGACCGGATTGGAGTGGAATTTATTCAGATGATAAGGCAATATTGGCCCATGAGAGGTTGGCAATAGTTGACCCGGCATCCGGAAAGCAACCATTGTTCAGTGCGGATGAAAAACTGGTGTTGGCCGCCAATGGCGAGATTTATAACCATAGAGAATTAAGAAAGCAGTTTGAAGGTAAATATGAATTTAAGACCGAATCTGATTGTGAAATTATTTTGGCGCTGTACCAAGAAAAAGGAGTTGATTTTGTTGACGAACTAAATGGAATTTTTGGTTTTGCCATATATGATAGCGAAAAGGACGAATACTTCATTGCTCGAGATCATATGGGAATCATTCCATTATATATAGGATGGGATAAAAATGGTACTTTTTATGTTGGATCTGAACTTAAGGCATTAGAAGGAACCTGTTCCAAGATTGAACTTTTCCCTCCTGGACATTATTTACATAGTGCCGATGGTGAGTTTAAAAGATGGTACAAAAGAGATTGGATGGAGTATGATGCCGTAAAAGAAAATGAAACCAGTATTCAGGAGATAAAGGATGCTTTGGAAGCTGCTGTGCATCGTCAGTTGATGTCGGATGTGCCATACGGTGTTTTATTGTCTGGTGGTTTGGACTCATCAGTAACCTCTGCGGTTGCTAAAAAGTATTCGCAAATGCGGATTGAATCAGGAGATACCAAAGAGGCTTGGTGGCCTCAACTACATTCCTTTTCAGTAGGTTTGGAGGGCTCCCCAGATTTGGCCGCGGCCAAATTGGTTGCGGATCATATTGGTACAATACACCATGAAATCAAATTTACCATCCAAGAAGGCCTTGATGCTATAAAAGATGTTATTTATAATCTGGAAACCTATGATATTACTACCATTAGAGCTTCTACTCCAATGTATTTGATGGCCAGAGTAATAAAATCGATGGGAATTAAGATGGTGTTATCGGGAGAAGGAGCGGACGAGTTGTTTGGAGGGTACTTGTACTTCCATAAGGCTCCAAGCCCAAAAGATTTTCATGAAGAAACCGTTAGAAAACTTGATAAATTACATATGTATGATTGCCTTAGGGCCAATAAATCGCTTGCCGCATGGGGAATAGAAGGTCGTGTCCCCTTTTTGGACAAGGAGTTTATGGACGTTGCCATGCGTATAAACCCAAAAGATAAAATGATCAATGGAGAGCGTATGGAAAAATGGGTGGTTCGCAAAGCTTTTGAAGCCTATCTTCCAGAAAGTGTGGCTTGGAGACAAAAAGAACAATTTTCTGATGGTGTTGGATACAGCTGGATAGACACGCTGAAAGAATTAGTGGATCAGGAGGTGAGTGATGAGCAATTGGCCAACGCCCATTTCAAATTCCCAATACAAACACCAACAACGAAAGAGGAATACTATTACCGTTCCATTTTTGAGTCACATTTTCCGTCAGATGCCGCTGCATTGTGCGTGCCTCAGGAACCTTCTGTGGCCTGTAGCACCAAAATAGCTTTAGAGTGGGACGAAGCTTTTAAGAACATGAATGATCCATCAGGAAGGGCAGTGGCCAATGTCCATGAAGATGCATACGATAAATAGGCAACCAAATTTTAAGATATGTAGGGTGAAGATGCTGTTTTGTTTCATTTAATTAGTCAGAAAAGCCCCTTGGAGAAGGGGCTTTTTGTTATTCTGCACCTATAGTTCGGCGTCTTAAAATCAAGCTTATTTTTCCACATTTATTTGTTGATAACTTAAGGTGTCTGAATGGCTTCAAGTACCTAATTTCATTGGGTATTCCTTATATTTGTAGGATTTGAAAATTTCAAGGCAATTAAAGAGAATTTATGAGCGAAGAAGCTAAAAAACCCCAGTATTCAGCAGATAGTATTCAGGCCCTTGAAGGGATGGAACATGTGCGTATGAGACCTTCAATGTATATTGGAGATGTAGGTACTAGGGGATTGCACCATTTGGTGTATGAAGTTGTGGATAATTCCATTGATGAAGCCATGGGAGGGTACTGTGATACTATCGATGTAATCATCAATGAAGATAATTCCATAACAACAAAAGATAACGGACGGGGAATTCCGGTAGGTCTTCACAAAAAGGAAGGAGTTTCGGCCTTAGAAGTTGTTATGACCAAGATTGGGGCTGGAGGTAAGTTTGATAAGGATTCCTATAAAGTTTCAGGTGGTCTTCATGGTGTAGGGGTTTCCTGTGTAAATGCACTCTCAAGTCATTTAAAAGCTACTGTTTATCGTGAAGGTAAAATTTGGGAGCAAGAATACGAAAGAGGTAAAACCTTATATCCCGTCAAAAGTGTTGGTGAGAGTAAGGAAACAGGTACCGTAGTAACCTTTATTCCTGATAATACCATTTTTTCACAGACGACGGAATATAGTTATGACACCTTGGCAAATAGGATGCGAGAGCTTTCTTATTTGAACAAGGGAATAACAATAACACTCACAGATAAAAGAAATAAGGACGAAAAAGGAGAATATATTTCTGAAACGTTCCATTCTCAAGAAGGATTAAAAGAGTTTATACGATTTTTGGATGAAACTCGGGAGCCTCTTATTCAAAAGGTTATCTCTATGGAAGGAGAGAAAAATGGCATCCCTGTTGAAGTGGCGATGATATACAATACCGGTTTTTCAGAAAATCTGCATTCCTATGTCAACAACATTAATACACATGAAGGAGGAACACATTTATCAGGTTTCAGAAGAGGATTGACAGGTACGCTTAAAAAGTATGCTGACAATTCAGGCTTACTTGATAAATTAAAGTTTGAAATCTCTGGAGATGATTTTAGGGAAGGTCTGACGGCAATCGTGTCAGTCAAGGTGGCTGAACCCCAGTTTGAGGGTCAAACAAAAACTAAACTGGGTAACCGAGAAGTGACCAGTGCGGTAAGTCAGTCAGTTTCAGAAATGCTGACGAATTATCTGGAAGAACATCCAGATGATGCCAAGCAAATCGTTGAGAAGGTAAAGCTAGCAGCTCAAGCAAGACATGCAGCGGCCAAGGCTCGCGAAATGGTTCAGCGTAAGAATCCAATGAGCGTTGGAGGGTTACCGGGAAAGCTATCCGATTGTTCGGAACAAGACCCAACCAAATGTGAGGTTTTCTTGGTAGAGGGAGATTCTGCAGGAGGTACGGCAAAACAAGGAAGAGATAGAAACTTTCAGGCCATATTACCTTTAAGAGGTAAAATCCTGAACGTTGAAAAAGCCATGCAGCATAAGGTTTTTGAAAACGAAGAAATTAAAAATATCTACACGGCTCTTGGTGTCACTATTGGAACCGAAGAAGATAGTAAAGCATTGAACCTTGAAAAATTACGTTACCACAAGGTGGTGATTATGTGTGATGCGGATGTGGATGGGAGCCATATTGAGACTCTGATTCTAACTTTCTTTTTCAGGTATATGCGTGAGTTGATAGAAGGCGGACATGTTTATATTGCTACCCCACCATTATATTTAGTGAAAAAAGGGACCAAGCGAAGATATGCATGGACCGACGCCGAACGTGATGAAATTATAGAATCCATGAATGGTGGAGCTGGTATTCAGCGATATAAAGGTCTGGGTGAAATGAATGCAGAACAATTGTGGGATACTACAATGAATCCTGATTTTAGAACTTTAAGACAGGTTACCATAGATAATGCTACAGAATCTGACCGCATCTTCTCAATGTTGATGGGGGATGAGGTACCGCCAAGGCGAGAATTTATAGAGAAAAATGCCGTTTATGCGAACATAGATGTATAAATAACGCCTGTTTACAACAAAAACTCGCCCATACAAGGCGAGTTTTTTAGTTTTAGGAAAAATTTTACAAGATGAAAAGAATAATTCTTTTGTTCGCATTATGTAGTTTTTCCATAGGAATGGCTCAATCTAATTTAAATGACCTTTTGGCCGCAGGTTTAAATGACGCAGAGCGGTTTACCAATGATTGGATGGCCCCAATGACAGAAGCAGGAATCTATAGCATCTCTAACGGATGGTACAATTCTGCAGATGCCAAACCATTGGGCGGATTTGAAATTTCAATTATTGGAAATATCACCGGTTTTAAAAACAAGGATGATAAAAAGACCTTTACCTTAAATACTGCGGATTATGAAAATCTTCAGTTTGTTGATGCAAGTACTTCAAAAGAAGTAGCAACGGCTTTAGGGGATATTGAGGGAATTGATGTTGCAATTAATGCAACTATTGAAGGACAGCAGGTAACCACACAGTTTGAACTGCCATCTGGTTTGTCCTCAGAAGATTTAAATTTTATTCCTTCAGGATACATTCAAGCAAGCGTAGGTTTAATAAAGGGAACTGAGATAAAAGCTCGGTTTTTGCCTAAAATAAACACAGATGATGTTTCAGTGGGACTGTATGGTTTTGGTATTCAACATGATTTTACCAAACACCTTCCAGCTGATAAATTGCTTCCTGTAGCAATCTCTGCAGTGATTGGCTATACCAATCTGAGTGGTGAATATGATTTTACCAGCACAGGGGTTGTTAACGGGGAAAACCAGCGTATTGATGCTCAGTTCAGCTCATGGAATTTTAGTGCCGTAGTCTCTACACGTTTGCCTGTAATCAATTTTTATGGAGGATTGAATTATATCACCGGAAAATCAGATATCGATATTTTGGGGACATACGAAGTTGAAACAACAGGCGCTCCGATTGTTTATGATGACCCGTTTGCCATTAGTAACAAGGTAAGTGGGGTATCTGCAAACATCGGGACAAAACTGAAACTAGGCTTTTTTAGAATAAATGCCGATTACAACATTGCTGAATTTAGCACTTTTACCTTTGGCGTCAATTTTGGATTTAGATAAAACAAATAACCAACCATAACTAAAAATGCCCCGTTAAAAAAGATGGGGCATTTTATTTTCATATGGATGTCTTCTGGTTTATTCCCTAGTGGCGAAGACAGAACCGTTTTCCAGGGCTAAAACTTCTGAATCATTGGATTCCTCTAAACTTACAGAAACATCATTTACTTCGTCGTCTGAATAAATAATGGAATAAACGCCACTTTCTTCGGACCACTTAAAATCTGTATAAAAAATAAGATGGGAATTGGAATAACTTTGGTATCTACCTAAGTATACGTCATTGAAAATCCACTCTTCCCGTGTGGTATTTTCACTTTTGCTATCAATTGTAGAACTGCCTCGTGCCCAGACGCCTAAAATAGGGTCATTATTTTCAGGGATACTGGTACAGTTGCTTATCGCAATTATACATACAATTGACAATAATGAAAAGAGCTTTTTCATAGGTAAGTAGGTTAAACGTAATTTGGGACTATTATAACGCTGATTTATGAAAAACTATTGTTACAAATTCGATGTATGGTATGACTTGCTTTTATTTCATCGTTGAATTACATATTTTGTTAACATTACGTTTCATTTACTTACAAGAAAACAAGAAAACAGACATACTCTAAAATGCCAAAAGTCAGGTTTTTTCTGATTTAAATGCCTTATTTTTGTGCGATTCAAATTTAAACCTAGAAAAATGAAAATTACCGTAGTTGGAGCAGGCGCTGTTGGCGCTAGTTGTGCCGAATATATTGCAATGAAAAATTTTGCATCAGAAGTTGTATTGTTGGATATTAAGGAAGGATATGCCGAAGGAAAGGCGATGGATTTGATGCAGACGGCCTCACTAAATGGGTTTGATACCAAAATTACCGGGAGTACCAGTGATTATTCAAAAACTGCAGGTAGCGATATTGCCGTTATTACTTCGGGAATTCCTAGGAAACCAGGGATGACGCGTGAAGAACTTATAGGGATCAATGCAGGAATCGTAAAGACGGTATCTTCTAGTCTTATTGAGCATTCTCCCAATGTTATTTTGATTGTGGTAAGTAATCCTATGGATACAATGACCTATTTGGTACATAAAACTACAGGTTTGCCAAAACATAAGATTATTGGTATGGGCGGTGCTTTGGACAGTGCCCGTTTTAAATATAGATTAGCAGAAGCATTGGAAGCACCTATTTCTGACGTTGATGGGATGGTAATTGGTGGTCATAGCGATAAAGGGATGGTGCCGTTAATTGGTCACGCAACTAGAAATAGCGTTAAAGTTTCCGAATTTTTGGCAGAAAACCGCATGCAACAAGTGGTAGAGGACACTAAGGTTGGTGGTGCCACTTTAACAAAACTATTGGGAACCAGTGCTTGGTATGCGCCAGGAGCCGCCGTTTCAGGATTGGTTCAGGCAATTGCTTGTGATCAGAAAAAAATGTTCCCATGTTCAACACTTTTGGAAGGGGAATATGGATTGGAAGATTTATGCATTGGAGTTCCCGTACTGTTGGGAAGAAATGGTATAGAAAAGGTTGTGGAGATAGAATTGAGTGATGCTGAAAAGGCAAAAATGCAGGAAAGTGCTGAAGGGGTTAAAAAAACCAACGGGCTGCTTCAGTTCTAAACTTTGATACATTTTAATATTTAAAATAAATGGGCAGGAGACTGCCCATTTGCAATTCCCCTAAATTCTATTGGCAAATCCTGTTGGAAATGATATATTTGCACGCTGTTTAAGAAAACTTCTAAAAATTTAACAATCAATGCAAAATAAAGGACTTATAAAGCTTTTCGCGCTCCTTTTTGGTTTGGTAAGTATTTATCAGCTTTCCTATACTTTCATCGCAAGTAAGTTGGAAAAGGATGCTGAAACCTATGCTGTTAGCCAAATTTCGGAAGCTGAAGAAGATTATGTGGCAAAGCGTGAGGCTTTAGAAGCATCATATCTAGATTCGATTGGTAGTAATCCGGTTTTGGGATATACCAGCTATGATGATGCGAAGAAAAAGGAATTGAACAAGGGATTGGACCTTAAGGGAGGTATAAATGTAACCCTTCAGATTTCGGTAAAAGATATCTTGAAAGGTCTTGCAAACAATACTAAGAATCCAATTTTCAACAAAGCTTTGGCAGATGCCGATGATGCTTCCAAGAATAGCCCGGATACGTATTTGGAGTTATTTTTCGATGCCTTCGACAATATAAAAGGAGATGCTAAGCTTGCTTCCCCTGATATTTTTGCAAACAAGGGATTAAGTGATGTCATCAATTTTCAAATGACGGATGATGAGGTAAAACCAATCATTAGGACAAAGATTGATGAGTCAATAGTTTCTGCTTTTGAAGTACTCCGCGAGCGTATTGATGGTTTTGGAGTAACACAACCCAATATTCAAAGGGAAGGGAATTCTGGACGTATTTTGGTGGAATTACCAGGAGCTAGAGACATTGCAAGGGCTCAAGAACTATTGTCAAGTACGGCCCAATTGGAATTCTGGGAAACCTACTCACAAAGTAACCAGAGTATAGGTACCTTTTTTATCAATGCAAATGAAAAACTAAAAGAGATTTTAGAACCGGTTGAAACTGAGGAAGAAATTTCTAAACCGGAATCTGAAATTGATTCCTTATTATCAGATGTTGCACAAGATTCTTTGGACTTAAGCACACAGGTAAACCCATTGTTGAGCAAATTGATTCCTGCAAGTCCAGGTAGTCATGCAATTGCGAGGGTATTGGTTACAGATACTGCAGAAATCGGTGGATACCTGAGAATGCGCGAAATCAAAAGACTTTTACCTAATGATGTACAGTTTACGAAATTCCTTTGGGAGCGATCGGCCAAAGATTCTGAATTGGCCGAATTGTACGCCTTAAAGTCTAATAGAGATAATACTCCTAGAATAAGTGGAGATGTAGTTTCTGATGCCCAAGATACGTTTGACCAATTCAACAAGCCTGCCGTAAGCATGACTATGAATACAAGAGGGGCAAAGGAATGGGAAAAGTTGACCGGAGATGCTTTCAACAACCAAACAGGTATTGCCATTGTATTGGATAACAAAGTATACACTGCTCCAGGAGTTTCTACAGGACCAATATCTGGTGGTCGTTCGGAGATTACGGGAACATTTTCAGTAAATGAAACCAAAGATATCGCTAACGTATTGCGTGCAGGTAAATTACCAGCTTCCGCAGAAATCATTCAATCAGAAGTTGTTGGTCCATCTTTAGGGCAAGAAGCTATTGATAGTGGCTTTATGTCTTTCTTGATTGCAATGGCATTTGTATTGGTATGGATGGTTTTCTACTATGGAAAAGCCGGAATCTTTGCAGATATTGCCTTAATACTTAACATCCTATTAATCTTTGGAGTACTGACAAGCTTAGGCGCAGTATTGACTTTACCTGGTATTGCCGGTATCGTTTTGACCATTGGTATGTCGGTAGATGCCAACGTACTTATATTTGAACGAATTAAGGAGGAATTGGCGCGTGGTAAAGGAAAAGCTCAAGCCGTTGCCGATGGTTTCAGTAATGCATTGTCCTCTATTTTAGATGCAAACATTACAACTGGTCTTACAGCGATTATACTTTTCATCTTCGGTTCAGGTCCTATTAAAGGATTTGCTACTACCTTATTGATAGGTATTGTTACTTCTTTGTTTACTGCAATCTTTATTACTCGTTTGTTGGTAGATTGGTATGTTGCCAAAAAGGGAAGAAGCTTGGATTTTTCAACAGGATTGACCAAGAACTTGTTCACGAATATGAAGATCAATTTCTTGGGCAAACGTAAGATAGCTTATGTTGTTTCTTTTATTCTTGTTGGAGTCGGAGTATTCTCATTATTCACAACAGGATTGCAACAAGGAGTTGATTTTGTTGGTGGACGTTCTTATCAAATCCGTTTTGAAAAGGCCGTTAATCCATCAGAAATTGCTTCAGAACTAAATACTGTATTCGGTAGCGGAACCAATGTGAAAACTTTCGGAGAGGCAAATCAGATTAAAGTAACCACTCCATATAAGGTAGATGTTGAAGGTATAGAGGTGGATAATGAAATTCAAGATAAATTATATACAGCACTTCAAAACTACTTGCCAGATGGCACTTCTTTTGAAGACTTTACCGTTGGGGCCTCTGAAAAATCAATAGGTATCTTGCAATCTGTAAAAGTTGGTCCAACCATAGCTGATGATATTAAGAATAACGCCTTTTTGGCAATTATTGGCTCACTGGCGGTTGTATTCCTATACATCTTATTACGATTTAGAAAATGGCAGTTCTCATTGGGTGCTGTTGTTGCGGTTTTCCATGATGTAATGATTGTGTTGGGAATCTTCTCACTAACTGGAAGTATCATGCCGTTTAATATGGAAATAGACCAAGCATTTATAGCCGCAATCCTTACCGTAATAGGGTACTCTCTGAATGATACGGTGGTTGTTTTTGACCGTATTCGTGAGATTGTGAACCTTAAGGGGTGGAATAATGGAGAAAATATCAATCAAGCATTGAATAGTACATTGAGCCGTACATTGAACACTTCTTTAACCACATTGATAGTGCTGTTGGCCATCTTTACATTTGGAGGAGAAAGTCTACAAGGATTTATGTTTGCTATGATTGTTGGTGTGTTGGTAGGTACCTACTCATCTGTGTTTATTGCAACACCGATTATGTTCGATGCCCTAAAAAAGAAAATAGCTGGAGCTGACGAATAAAACGTTCAATACGATTTATATAAAAAAGCCACCCATTTATGGGTGGCTTTTTTAATTTAAATTTCACTCATTTTTTCCTCGAAAATTCCTATCAATATAAGTTATAGCCTCTTTTTGTGTAAGTACCGAAAAGTTTTTATATCGGTCGTGCACATCCACAATTTCGTCCAGTGCCTTTTCAACCAATGCTTTATTTTCCCAAGTATTTAATTCTTTTACCACGGTTTCCAGACATCCTTTCTTATACGAAATTTGCCCTAAAACATGAATCAAGGTGTTTTTTACCCGAGCGGTTGTATCATGCTGCAATTCTTTTAGCAATGGAAGAATATCTTGGGGATACTTGCGCCCTCTTAACTCAATACCATGACAGATTTCCCTTCTAACTTCCTTATCTGGATGATGTAAATATTTTCTAGCCCATTTCAAAATAGGTTTTGGGTTATTTTCGCCCATTTTTTTGATGGAGCCTATAACTGCATTCCTGACGGAGTGGTGTTCATCAAACAAAGCTTTATCAAAAAAGTGTTCCACAAACTCGAAATGGGTTTTGCCCAATTCTCCAGCCGCATTGATAACAGTTTGACGAACTTTATACAGCTTGGATAAGTATAATTGATTAAGAAAACTGACAAGACTATCAATTTCGAGTGCTTTATTTTTATGGATTTTACCTACAGCTAAATAGCCTGTCTTTCGGATATAGGTGTCATCATCAGAAAAGTAGTTTAAGACAATGGATTCCTTCTTTTGTACAAAACCTTCCAAAATATCGGAATCAATTGTTTGAACCAACAGCGAACGTTCATTTTTGGGTAAATCGTAAAATCCCATAAGGGCCTATTTAGGTGGTAAAGACATAACATACTCATACCCCTTCTGGAGGTATTTTCCCAGTGTTTCTCTATCTTCTAAAAGAGATTTTGGGATTAGGACATACTCCCGCATGGTAGCTCCATAGGATATAAATGGCTTAGCCCCAAAAGCAGTATCAAATGCTTCGGTATCCTTTTTGGAAAGTCGAATACCCAACTCTCCGGCCTTGTTCAAGAGCGAGAACATATACCCATTTGCAGATGTATAGGGCATTGTCTTGCCTTTCCTGGGGAAGTTGGGGTTGGCTGCAACCAACTCATCATATATTTTCAATACTTCTTCGCGCATCCATTCAAATTTACATTAAATTCTTTGCCATTGCTTGAAACTCAAAATGTTCCTTTCCTATTTGAAAATCATGGTCACCGATGGTCTCAAAACCATTTTTATGATAAAACTTTATGGCACGGGTGTTTTCTTTTAATACGGATAACCAAATTTTTCCCCGTTTGCTCTCAGATGCCTTTTTAAACAGTTCATCTTGCAGCGATCCACCAACTTTCTTGGAAAGAAAGTCTTTCAGAACGTATATTTTTTGAAGTTGACAGACGTTTTCGGAAGCTATAAATTTTGAAGGGGAACTCAGCTTCAATTTAGCGTACCCAACCGGAAGTTCATCAATATAAGCAAGCCAAAAAATATTATTGGACTTTTCAATGCTATTGCGAATTTTTTGGACACCAAAAGTTTGGTCCAAATACTCCTCTAAGTCCTTTTTATCCCTAAAAAAGTGGCCAAAAGTTTCTACAAAGGTTATTCTGGCTAAAAGAGCAATATACGTTGCCTCGGATATGGTAGCTTCAACTATCCGCATGATTTTTTGCTTTACCGGTTGAACCTGTAGTGTTCATCTTCAAAATATAGTCAAATTGTGGTTGTAACCCAACTTCCTTTCTATGGGAAACAAACACAATTGCGGTTTCACTTTCCCTAGAAATCTTATTGACAAGATCAATAAATAAACGCGCATTTGCATCATCCAGTCCTGCGGTGGGTTCATCTAAAATAAGAAGAGGAGGGTGTTTAACCATGGCCCTTGCCGTCATGACCAGTCTTTTTTCACCTGCGGTAAGCTCCAAAAATTGAATATTTCTCTTTTCGTAAAGTCCCAAAAGTTTCAACCAGAGACCAGATAATCGTTTTTTCTGATCGGTTGGATTATTGTAAAGTCCAATGGAATCATAGAAACCGGATATCATCATATTTTCCAAGGAATGATACCCGCTAAATTTATCCATCATGGCAGGAGTGAAGTAGCCAATTTTTTTCTTAAGGTCCCAAACACTTTCCCCACTTCCCTTTTTTTGTCCAAATAACGTAAGGTCTTGGCCATACCCTTTATGACTATCTCCAATAATCATGGAGAGCAAGGTGGTTTTTCCACTTCCATTGGGGCCGATTAACTGCCAAAACTCCCTTTTTTTTATGGTCCAACTGATATTGTCCAAAACTTGGCGCCCATCAAAACTGACAGATATCTTATTGAACTTGATCAATTCACTACCAGTTTTTATTGAATCAATAGGTGGTGGAATTGCATCTGTAAAATGTGAAGATGTTTTTGTATTTGCTTCCCAAAAAGCTTTTGAAGATGTATACTTATATAGTTTGTTATCCTCTACTGTAAAGAAGTCTGTGGTTGACGGTAAAATATCATCCAATCTATTTATCAATTGAATCAAGATTGTTGTCTTGGAAATTGACCTTAATTTTTCCTTTAAATAATCTTGGGTGCCAACATCAAGATTGTCAAAAGGGTTCACTAGAACCAAATAATCGGGTTTTAGATGAAGCAAATGGTGGAGTAGGGCTTTTTTCTGTTCCCCACTACTCATTGTTTTTAAAGATTGAGATGTGTTTTTGGTAAGAATTTTAAAATCGTGACGTTCTTCTTCATCCATGAAACGATTGATCTCGGATCTTGCAAAAAGAAGCCCTTTTTTGCTGTGTAATTCTTCAAAACCTTCAATAATTGAATCACTCAATAAGTCATGCGCCAAACTTTTAGTTTGCGATGTATTGCTGATCAGTATAGCGTAGTTTTTAGGCTGATTCATTCAAGTAATAAATCCAGAATGGGATTAAGGAAATTTGAAAATAAAGATTATCCTTGATTTACCCTAAAAATATGAACGGGATTGTCTTTGTACGTAGTGGTTTTGTCCAAATACATTCCATTTTTGAGCGCTACTTTTTGTGATGGCACATTATCCACATGTATTATGGAGATCAAGGATTTTGTAAAATTATTTTTAAAGGCGAAGTCCTTGCACTTTTGGGCTGCCTCAATTGCAAAACCTTGTAGCCAGAATTTGGGCAAAATGGAATAACCAATCTCCAGTTCTTCAATTTCATCAACATTTTGAACCAAAAGACCACAAATGCCGATTAGTTGTTGCGTCTCTTTTAAGACTAGAGCGTTCATTCCGCCAAGCCCTTTTTCGTAGCGTTCAAAAATTCTGTCAAACTGTTCTTTGCAAGCTTTTATTGGGTCGGAAGGCAAACCATCCCAATATTGGGTAGATAGAGGGTTGTGATAGAAAGGTAGCCAACTATCGAAATCCGATTGTGTTATCTTTCGAAACTGCAATCGATTTGAGGTTTCACCTTCCAGTAGATACTTGGGCATTTATTCTTTTGTAAAAGAGACGACATCACCAATTTCCAGCCCTAGTTTTTCCGAAAGCCCTGCATTGATTTCGAACACATACTTTACTGGAACCTTTGAAGAAAGTCCAGATTCGTTATATGGTTTTGCATCTTTTTGAAAACTGGCAATCTTCAAATTTTCATCAATATAAATGATGTCCAACGGAAATTGCGTGTTTTTCATGTAAAAGGAATGCATGGCAACATCCGGAAATATGAATAGCATCCCTTGGTTTTCTTCCATGGATTCACGGTACATTAATCCGGTTTGGGTTTCGTACTCCGATTCAGCAATTTCAATATTGAAAAGTGCTGCTATGGAATCTGTTTCCTGTTTTAAGATAGTAAGCTCACCTTCCTTGGTAAAACTTATGGTTTCGGTTTTAATTTCTTTTTTGGAATCTGTTTTACAGGAACCCAATAAAAGAACAGAGCCTATTAAAAGGACAACTAGTATCCGCATTATTGAGCAATTTTTGATGGAACAGGCCTAAACATGAAGTACAGGCCAACAAGAATCATAGGAATGCTTAGCCATTGCCCAGTTGTAAAAGTCCCCAATGCATCTTCAAATCCTCCCTGACTTTTTTTGAAGTATTCAACAAAAAAGCGAACCGTCCATAAACCAACCATGAAGACTCCAAACAAATACCCAACTTTATCCTTCTTGTCCGTTTTCCAATATAAAAAATACAAAGCCAAAAAAACAAAAATGTAACAAACACCTTCGTACAATTGAGCTGGATGTCTATAGGGTATAGTTTCCAAAACGCTTGCGAACTCCGGGTTATTTTCAATTGCTTTGTAAGCTGCACTGGCCGTTTTTTCCTTAGTAATGCCCATGGCCTTATAGGTTGGCATATCATCTGAATCTCTAATAAAACGTGTTGCCAAAGCAAAAGATTTATCCACTATTTTTCCGTTGATTTCTGAGTTGAAAAAGTTTCCAATTCGAACAAAAGCGGTTCCAATTGCAGAAGCAACCACCATTCTGTCCAATAACCACAAAAATTTTATGTCCTTCCATTTTCGGCAATATAACCAGACGCCAATTATTGCGGCAATAGTGGCTCCATGGCTAGCAAGGCCCGTAAAACCAGTGAATTCATACCCATTTATAAATCCAAACAAAGACCCGTCAGAACTTTCCCGAATAGGTAATAATATTTCTATCAAATGGTTTTTATAGTAATCCCAGTCATAAAAAAAGACGTGTCCTAGGCGAGCCCCGAGCATAATGGATACCACTGCATGAATAAAGAGTGAATCCAATTTTTCCATGGATTTTTTCTCATTCAAAAAGATACGTTTCATAATAAACCAGCCAGCAACAAAGGCCGCTATCCAGAGTAGGTTGTAATATTTAATCTGTATGAATCCGAGTTTTAGTAATGTACCATCAGGATTCCAGTTAAAGCCTAGGAAATACATGTATAAAATTTTGGACTAAGATAACCAAAGATGTTAGATCGCTATGCTTTTAGGTGTTAGATTTAGACTAAAATATAGGATAGGTTTTATTGCTTAAGGAACCGGGTCATACCCTTTTCCACCCCAAGGGTTACAGCTAAAAATTCTTTTTAAGGATAGCCAACCGCCTCTGAAGAGCCCATGTTTTTTAAGTGCTTCCAAGGTATATGCTGAACAGGTTGGGGAATACCGGCATGTTGCCGGGGTATAGGGAGAAATTAAAAGTTGATAGAGTCTTACCAAAAGAACAAAAGGAGCGATAAGAATTTTTTTTACAGTCATTCCTTTAGATTCATTTCAAAGTTTAAAACAACTAGTTTACGCTGAATGTAGTCCCATCTTTACCATCTTTCAGCTGAATGCCCAAAGCTGTAAGCTCATCCCTGATTTTGTCGGAAGTGGCAAAATCTTTATTGGCCCGTGCTTCATTTCGAAGTTCAATCAACAAATCCATGACCCCGTTTAATGCATTGGAATCATCTTTTGTCTTTGATTGATTTTCCAATCCAAGAATATCATGAACAAAACTATTCATGGTTTTTTGCAATAAAGCTTTTTCCTCTTGTGTAATACTCTCTTTTCCTTCCTTTATCAGATTGATGTGTTTAATGGCCTCGAAAAGATTGGCAATAAGAATTGGCGTATTAAAATCATCGTTCATGGCTTCGTAACATTTTTGCTGCCATGCTTCTATGTCAAAATCTGATGTTGGTCCTGTGCTGATTTTCTCAATGCCATTCATTCCATCCATCAATCTATTGTATCCTTTCTCTGAAGCCAGCAATGCATCATCACTTAAATCCAAAATACTGGTGTAATGTGCTTGCATCATAAAAAACCGAACAACCGATGGTGCATAGGCCTTACTGAGTATATCGTTGTCACCACTAAAAATCTCAGAAGGATAGATATTGTTTCCTGTGGATTTCGACATTTTTTTGCCGTTTAGGGTCAACATATTGGCATGTAGCCAATATTTGACAGGTGATTTTCCCCTGCTTGCCTCCGCTTGGGCAATTTCACATTCGTGATGTGGAAATTTTAAATCCATTCCACCACCATGAATATCAAAAGTCTCTCCTAAATATTTGGTGCTCATTGCGGTACACTCCAAATGCCAACCTGGAAAACCATCACCCCAAGGCGAAGGCCATCTCATAATATGTTGTGGTTCGGCTTTTTTCCAAAGGGCAAAATCTTGCGGGTTTCGCTTTTCATCCTGTGCGGTAAGCTCACGGGTATTGGCAACCATATCTTCCAACTTTCTCCCACTAAGTTTGCCATATTCATTCGTTTCATTGAACTTCAATACATCAAAATAAACAGAACCGTTTATTTCATAAGCATAGCCTTTCTCAAGAATTTCCTTGATAATCTCTATCTGCTCAATAATATGGCCTGTGGCCGTAGGCTCAATACTTGGGGGTAAAAAATTGAACTTTTGGAGTGTTTCATGAAAATCGACCGTGTAACGCTGAACTACTTCCATGGGTTCAATCTGTTCCAATTTTGCTTTTTTGGATATTTTATCCTCACCATCATCAGAGTCATTTTCCAAATGTCCGGCATCTGTAATATTACGCACGTACCGCACCTTGAAACCCAAGTGCCTGAAGTATCGAAAAATCATATCAAAGGACATGAATGTACGGCAATTTCCAAGATGCACATTGCTGTAAACCGTAGGTCCACATACATACATGCCAATATGCCCCTCATTTATAGGCTGTAAAACTTCCTTCTTTCCCGAAAGTGAATTATATACTCTAAGGTCTTGGTTTTTGTAAAGTTGCATTTAAAAGCGAGGAATTAAAAGTCGGTATCTAGGTTGATGTAGTCTAAAAACTCCCTTTTTACGGTTTCGTCCTTAAATTTTCCACCATATTCTGCCGTAACAGTACTGCTTTCAATGTCCCGTATTCCTCTAGAATTCACACATAAGTGTTTTGCATCTATAACACAGGCAACATCTTCCGTATTCAATACTTTTTGAAGTTCTTTTACTATTTGAATATTCAATCTTTCCTGTACTTGAGGACGTCTTGCAAAGTAATCCACTACACGGTTCATTTTGGAAAGACCTACTACTGTGCCGTTGGAAATATAGGCAATATGTGCCCTTCCTATTATTGGGAGTAAATGGTGTTCGCAAGTAGAATAGAGAACAATGTTTTTCTCAACCAGCATTTCTCCATACTTGTATTTATTCTCAAATGTTGAGGATTTTGGCTTTCTTTTGGGATGCAACCCACCAAAAATCTCTTTTACATACATTTTAGCTACTCTATGTGGAGTACCGCTGAGGCTATCATCATCCAGGTCAAGGCCCAGGGTCAACATAATTTCCCGAACACTATTCTGAATTCTTTCAATTTTTTCCTCATCGCTCAATACAAAAGCATCTTCCCTTAACGGGGTTTCGGTTGAAGAGCCAACATGGTCGTCTCCTCTTTCTTCATATTGTTCTTCCAATGCCTGCTTTAGTTTCATTTTCTAATTCTTACAAGAAAGCAAAGATATACATTAAAAGCCTATTTAACATCTGGTCTATATAGTTTGACAACATAAATTATTGTTAAGGCAAAAGCTATTTTATTTTTATAATATCCAAATCTACAGCCTTTTATGGTGAGACTGATGATGAAAGTTTTAGTAGCGATTTTGTTTTGCCAAATCGTAAGTTCGCAGGTCACTCAAGAATGTGCCAGCGCAATACCTCTTTGCAATAATACACCGGTTAATGGTGGTGCCAACGGTTTTGGAACTGATGATTTTAATGGCGCGACTTCAAGTGGATGTTTGGAGCAGTCACTTTCCGGATCAATAGAGTCAAACTCTGCATGGTATAGATTTAGAACCATGGCTTCAGGGCAATTGGGCTTTAATATAGGGCACGATAGTACAGAAGATTGGGATTTTGCACTCTATAGGGCCAATGATTGTAATAGTTTGGGAGATCCAATTCGTTGCAACTTCTTTGATAATAGTGATATGACCAGTTTTATTGGTGTAGGGGAAGACCCTTCGGGAAATGCAACTTCAGTACATTTTGAAGACTGGGTAGATGTTAATGCGGGAGAGGATTATTACCTACTTATCAATAATTTCAGTAATGTAAACTCTGGTTTTTCCATTCAGTTTACGGGCGCAATTTTTACTACCAACCCAACGGATGCTCTGGATTGTTCCATTGTAAGCAACTTACTGGGGTCTCCAATAGCTGCATGTCAAGGAGATACCGTTACTTTAGATGCAACAACTGCTGGTGCAACCAACTATGAATGGTATAGCGATACAGGTTCTGGTTTCTCAATAATTATAGGAGCTACCAATCCAATATTCAATACCATGACTTCTGGTATTTATCGTACTGTTGTAACTACTCCCACAGAAACAATTGTAAGTGATGTGCAAGTTGCTTTTAATGAAATACCTTTTACTGATACAGTTGCGGATGAGACTATGTGTCATACCCAGAATATGATCTTCGATTTGGCCCTAAAAGATTCCGAAGCACTTGGAACGCAAGACCCCGATAGTTATAGGATAAGTTACCACAGCTCACAGGCCGATGCAGATGCAGGAATAAATCCATTACCAAAAGAATACACCAAAAACCCTGGTCAGGAAATTATTTATGTGAGAACAACATCTCTGGCGAACCCAGATTGCTATGATGCTTCTGAGAGTTTCATTTTTAATGCCATTGAAACACCCTTACTAACCTTTGATGATGAAATTGTTATTTGTGAGGATACAACAGGTGTTGAGATAGGGGAGACCATGCCCAACCCAAGCTTTACTTATGCCTGGAGCACTGGGGAAGTGACCCCAAGTATAATGGTTACGCAAGAAGGAGATTATACCGTAACGGTAATTAACTCTTCCAATGGTATAGACTGTATAGAGAATAGAACAGTGAGTGTGCAGAGCTCGGTCTTACCATCTATTTCAGATATTGAAATAGACGGTTTTCAAACTAGCAATAGCGTAAGCATTTTAACTAATGCGATTGGTGAATTTGAATATCAATTAGATGATGGCGCTTATCAATCCAGTAGTGTTTTTGAAGATGTTCCCGCCGGTACACATACGGTAAGGATGAGAGATGTATTTGGCTGCGGAGAGGTTGAGGAGGATATCGTTGTAGTTGGATTCTCAGCTATTTTTTCACCAAATGGCGATGTACTCAATGAAACCTGGCATATAGATGGTCTTTCCGTATTAAATTCGCCAGTAGTCACCATTTATGACCGCTATGGTAAGTTCATAAAGGAATTAACCGAGTTTAGTGCAGGCTGGGATGGAAGCTTTAATGGAAAACCACTTCCCTCAACAGATTATTGGTTCAAACTATCCTATATTGATACTGATGGCAATAGGACATACGCTAAATATTTACAGAACCATTTTTCGTTGAGAAGATAGTACAAAGTGCATTTTATCGATTAACTGTATTATTTTTCGGTTGAAAAATACTAAAAGCATGTTTTGGGCAGTTATACAAGGTAGATTACAAAATAACCTTTAGCCCCAAATTCTATGAGAGCTCTATTTAGCGCTATCTGTTGTTTATTTTTAGTTTCTATTGGAGCAAATGCTCAAAACTCCCCAGATTGTAGAACAGCAATTCCTGTATGTGCGGACGCGCCTATTTTGTCCACTACGGACGGGAGTGGTGATATCGATGATTTTGACCCAGATGTGATAACGCAATCTGGCTGTTTGGAAAAAGGTAGTGTTAGTTCAGCAAATATCGAAAACAATACTTCATGGTACGTTTTTAGGGCTGGAACAGATGGACAAATAGGTTTTGATATTGAAGCCCTTCCTGTTTCTGGAACAATACTCACATCCGAGTTGGATTTTGCACTTTATGGCCCTTTTGACCAAACCACAGGACAAAATTTTTGTACCATAATTGGTGATGGTTCGGCACAACCTATACGTTGTAATTACGAAGTAAACGATACAGGATTTACCGGAATTGGGGTTAACCCTATTGATGGCAGGTTAGGTGCGCCATTTGTAAAAGGAAGTCAGAATACTTACGATGAATGGCTAGATGTAACTGCAGGAGAGATTTATTACCTATTCATAAATAACTACAATACCAATTTTGATGGAGATGCAGAGCCTTTTGCATTGACTTTTACAGGAACTTCCGTGGATGCCGATCAAAATACTGCATTGGATTGTACTTTGCGTGATGAGTTTTTAGGTTTGGACATTATTGCTTGTGAAGGCGACCCAGATATTGTGCTGAGCGCTCTAAATTCACCTGCAGGTCCGGATATCGCAAATGTTACTTGGACTTTGGACCGTGATGATGACGGGACTATAGATGAGGTTCTTGCTGCTGGTCCGGCTGAAACAGAATTTACGGTAACTAGTCCAAATTCAGGACGTTATTTTGTGTCTATAGAAACAACTTTAGCCACAATTATAACAGATGATATTCTTATTACATTTTACGGCGTTCCAGAACTGGACGAAGTACGCGTAATTGATGATTTAGTGAATAGTGATCAAACTGATCCTTACAATATTGAGATTGTTCCTTTGGGTGATGGTGATTATGAATACGCCATTAACGGAGGGGAATTCCAGGATGACCCGCAATTTTTTGATGTGCCACCTGGTGAAAACACGGTAATCATCAATGATAAAAATGGTTGTGGTATAACAGAAGCACTTCCTTTCTTGGTAGTTGGATATCCAAAGTTCTTCACTCCAAATGGTGATGGGGTACATGACAGTTGGAATGTTTTGGGTATTGAAACGCTGACCGCACCAAGCGTTTATATTTTTGACCGCTATGGAAAACTTTTAAAACAATTGGATACCGGTAGCGTTTGGGATGGGACATTTAATGGTAGGGAATTACCATCTTCAGATTATTGGTTCCGTTTGGACTATGATCGAGATGATACCGGCGTTGTTGTAGCTAGATCAGTGAGAAGGCATTTTTCCCTAGTACGATAAAATAAAAAAGGCCAGATATCTCTGACCTTTCACTCATATTTTTTTGCTGTAAAGACTAGAATTTTAGCGTGTAGCCTAAAGTAACATTGGTATTTATCCTATTGATCATTGCTGAACTGTTTATCCCGGAATCAAAAAGAAAGGCGTTTATATCTTGTTCTGTTCTATTTACGGCTAAATCCAACCTGCTTCCTCCAAAGTTATAACCAATTCCTCCAGAATATCCGGTTAAATCACCAATAATATCACCACTTTCATAAGGGCTTTCTTCAAACCGATATCCGGCTCTCAGGCTAACTTCATCAATCCTAAACTCACCACCAAGTCTAAAAGTATTTACAGCTCCCAATTCGCTGACGATAAAATCATTTTCAGCTGAAAAACTAGGGTCAGCTGTTGGACGAAGTTCGGCTTGTGACATATCTTGATATCCATAGTCAAAACTCAATAATCCATCTTTTCCAAAAACTACGGCTACACTTCCCGTTAGTTTTCCAGGAGTTTTTATTCGATATTCCTCAAAAAGATTTACAATATTAAAGTTGATAAAATCGATGTCTGGTTCTGCCAATGTAGAATTTATACGTTGCGAGGTATCATCTGTTAGTTCATACCAAGTAGGAGACTGGTAACTTCCTCCAATTCTTACATTATCGTTCAATTTTGCAATGGCTCCCAAACTAAAGGAAAAACCATAGCCCTCTGTGCGAAGCAAATTATCAAACGTAGTAAATTCAACATCAGAATCGTTGTCATAACCGCTTTCATCCAAAAGAGTCAATCTATCATAAAATACAGAATGGAAATTCAAAGATGCTCCAAGGTATAGGTTGTCCTGATATTGTCCTGCAAAGTTAGCGGTAAATCTACTGTTGTATCCTGTTGTACTCTGCAAATACTGTTGATTTACACTACTGTATTGCGCATTGGAAAAATACGAGGTATTGGTGTCATCATCCACCGTAGGCTCTATAATTCCAGCTTGAAACCCAAGAAATGCCTGTTGGGCACCAAAGCCAAGATTTGCCCCGATATCGAGGTAAGCCTCCTCTATAAATTCCCCTTGTTGTACTCGAAGAGGTCCCAAGGCCTCTCCTTGCGCAAAGTTCAAGAAATAATTGTCTATTCCTTGAGCAGTATTGCCCGAAACAGAAAATTCATTATCAAAATTTTGAACCATATCATAATTGAAAGCCAGTGCTATTTTTTTCCAAGGACTGTCTGTAGAGGATTTAAATACAAAAACTCCACCAACTTGGTTTAATTCTAATGAGTTGATATCCGTATTTTGAGTGCTATTCCCAAAAAACGCATCATTACTTCTGTTAAAATTTGAACCAGAAATGGTAAACTGACTATAGTTGAATACTGCGGAACCAGCGGGATTCACGTTTAGGGACGACAAATCACCGCCCAATGCGCCAAAAGCGCCTCCCATGGCCTGAAACCTGGCTGTACCTTGAATATTTTCTGTACTATACCGCAATACATCATTTATATTTTGTGCGTTTACAAAAACACATGCCAATACCATTATGAAAGTTGAAACTATTTTCATTTTTCGTGATTTAGTTTTTACAATGATTTTTAGGAATCTATCTTCTACTTCTGCTAGATGACGAAGACCTTGAGCTTGAACCAGAAGACCTGCTAGAGCCCGAAGACCTACTAGAACTTCCAGAGCTTCTGTAACTACCTGAACTTCTTGACGAACTACCTCCTGAACTTCTATAACTTCCAGAGCTTCTTGATGAACTTCCGGAACTTCTATAGCTTCCACTGCTTCTTGAAGAACTACCACTACTGCGGTAACTACCAGAACTTCTGGAATTTCCAGAGGAAGACCTTCTATAAGTGCTGGTTCGTGGAGTAGTGGTTCGTGAAGATTGATAACTTCTTGAACTCCTATTTGTAGAAGAACCTCTATTTATGGTACTGCCACTTCGAGTAGATGGTGATGTGCCATAAGAGCGATACGTACCTGAGTTTCTACCATAACTTGGTGTAGTACGGGTGCTTCTACTAGTCCTGTAATTTCTGTTTCGCGCTACTGCGTCGGCACTTACACTTCTTCTAGCTGTTGTTCCACTTTGGTAAGATCTTGAACTCCTTCCTGTTGCTGCACTTCTGCTTGCATTAGAACGTCCGCTATTAGTTCTGTATCTAGAAGAGGTTCCACTTGTTCTAGATGCCAAATTGGACCTTCCACGTAGTGATGTTCCTGGAATAGCAGTATTGGAATATCCCCTTCTACTTCTGTTGAATGCGTAACTTCTGTTATAATTGTTAAAAAAGGGTTGGTTCCATCCGAAGCCACCGCCCCAACCGAAGCCGCCTCCCCAACCAAAACCACCGCCCCATCCGAAGCCACCGCCCCAACCGAAGCCGCCGCCCCAGTAAGGTGAGCCCCATCCACCGGCCCATCCCCAGCGGTTCCATCTCCAAGGATTGTTCCAGCCCCATCCGAAGCCACCGCCCCATCCGTTCCAAAGCCAAGGATCATTCCATCCCCAACCAAAGCCAGCATTCCAGTTGTCGTAAACATTTATACTAACACTGGTAGGGTTATCTCCCCAGCCTGGGTTTCCGTTATATGTATTGTTGTCGGTAAAATAATCTGTTTGGGCGTTAAATGGAATACTATCGTTTTCAACATCACTATAATAGCCATCTACATCTGTAAAGATTTCATCATCTAAAATTTCACTGTATTCATCAGCTATTTGGCCAAAGTAATCTCCATAGATATCACTTTCTTGTTGCTCTATTCTTACTGCTTCAGCAGATTTTTTTTCAACACGAACAACACGATTGTCATTTGCATAAATTCCATCATCATCATAATATGAAGCTTGTTGGTAAGAACCACATGAAGCCAAAAAGAGAACGGCCACAATGGACAATATTGGAATTTGGAATTTGGGGTGATGTAAAGACTTTATCATTGCGCAATTTTTATTGTTGAACATACTAAAAATAGTTAGTTTTACCGAACTATTTTTCAAAAGAATTATCACAAGTTTTGTGCCAAACTATCTAGATGGGTAAAAAATTAACGAGTAGAAGCGAGGATTATTCCAAATGGTATAATGAACTTGTAGTAAAGGCGGATTTAGCGGAAAATTCGGGTGTACGCGGATGCATGGTAATAAAACCCTATGGGTATGCTATCTGGGAGAAGATGCAGGCGCAGTTGGATAAAATGTTCAAGGAGACTGGACATGAGAATGCTTATTTCCCCTTATTCATACCAAAATCCTACTTAAGTAAAGAGGCCAGCCACGTAGAGGGTTTTGCCAAGGAGTGTGCTGTAGTTACCCATTATCGGTTAAAAAATGCAGAAGATGGAAGTGGCATTATTGTAGATGAAGATGCCAAATTGGAAGAAGAGCTTATTGTGCGACCAACTTCTGAGACAATTATATGGGATACCTATAGGAAATGGGTGCAATCTTACAGGGATTTGCCAATATTGGTGAATCAGTGGGCCAATGTAGTACGCTGGGAAATGCGGACCCGTTTATTTTTACGTACCGCCGAATTCTTATGGCAAGAGGGGCATACAGCACATGCAACAAGACAGGAAGCTGTGGAAGAAGCAGAGCAGATGATGCATATTTATGCTGAATTTGTGGAAAACTATATGGGGGTTCCGGTAATTAAAGGGATAAAAACGGAGAGTGAACGTTTTGCTGGAGCTGAAGAAACGTATTGTATTGAAGCATTGATGCAAGATGGGAAAGCCTTACAGGCAGGAACCTCACATTTTCTTGGACAGAATTTTGCAAAGGCCTTTGATGTGAAATTTGCCAATAAAGAAGGAAAGCAGGAATATGTTTGGGCCACCTCATGGGGAGTTTCAACACGACTTATGGGCGCTTTGGTTATGACACATAGTGACGATAGTGGATTGGTGCTTCCTCCAAACTTAGCTCCTATTCAGGTGGTTATTGTCCCTATATATAAAGGTATGGACCAATTGGATGCAATTGCGGAAAAAGTGGAACCTTTGGTTAAGGAATTACGCTCTAAAGGAATATCGGTGAAGTTTGATAAAAGGGATACCCATAAACCAGGTTTTAAGTTTAATGAATATGAACTTAAAGGTGTTCCTGTGCGATTGGCCATTGGGCAGCGTGATCTGGATAACGGCACATATGAAGTTGCCAGAAGGGATACCTTGCAAAAGGAGACCATTCCAGCCAGCGATGTCGCCAATAAAATAGAAACCCTATTGGTGGAGATTCAAGAAAATATTTTTAAAAAGGCGCTGGATTATAGAGAATCACACATTACCGCTGTGGATTCTTATGATGAGTTCAAGAAAATAATTGAGGAAAAAGGAGGTTTTGTATCTGCTCATTGGGATGGAAGTAAGGAGACAGAAGATAAAATAAAAGAGGAGACAAAAGCCACAATTCGATGTATTCCTTTGGATACGGAGAAAGAGGAAGGCAAATGTATAGTAACAGGTAAGGCATCTACCCAAAGGGTTTTGTTTGCCAAGGCCTATTAAAAGGGGGTAAAAAATAAATTTTACTGTTGCAAGAGTTAAAAATAGTTGTATTTTTGCATCCGCAATTATGCAGCCTTAAGGCCCGTTCGTCTAGGGGTTAGGACGCCAGGTTTTCATCCTGGTAACAGGGGTTCGATTCCCCTACGGGCTACTAGAGTTCAATGAAATATTGAAAATGTAATGGTCATAGACCTTCATTTTTAATCAATTGGCCCGTTCGTCTAGGGGTTAGGACGCCAGGTTTTCATCCTGGTAACAGGGGTTCGATTCCCCTACGGGCTACTAAAAGGAATTAGAAAGTATAAATTAAGATAATGGCAAACCATAAGTCAGCATTAAAAAGGATTAGAAGAAACGAAGCAGTGCGCCTACGCAACAGGTATCAGCATAAAACAGTGCGTAATGCCATAAAAAAATTGCGCAGCGAGGAAGATAAGAAAGCAGCGGAAGCATTATTGCCAACAGTTGTTGGAATGATAGACAAGCTTGCCAAAAGAAATATCATCCATAACAATAAGGCTGCTAATTTAAAGAGTAAATTAATGAGTAAGGTAGCCGCCTTGTAAATTGTCCTTGACAATAATAACAATACAAAAACGCCCCATTTTTTGGGGCGCTTTTTGTTTAGTTATTTTATCGAATTCATTAAATTTCTTAATTCCCTTTGAGCTTTACCTTATTTCTATAATTGGGTAAATCTTTATACCAATCTTTTCTACTCTCACCACCTGTCAATCCCCATTCTTCAAAATAAAGATACCCTTCATTTATAGGTTCTTTTTCCAATAATAGGGGAAAGGATTCAATAACATTGATTGCCCATGGGAGGCCATTATCGGTGCTATAATTGCCATCAACATCTGCATTGTTGCCTTCAACATTTGGTTGTGAATCGCCTAAGGTGGTAGAATTATAATTGGCTAAATGAATTTCTTTGTCCCGTTCTCCATTTGCAACTAAAAAAGGATTGAATGGAGCAAAATCCAAGGAAGTATCTGAAATTGGATTGACAAAGGAGACACTTACCGTGTTTTCTTGGTTAACAATGGTGGAATGGTCATCAAACAATGCGATTACAGCATTTTGTTGCCCTTGCTCCGTTCCATTTCCATCCAGGACAAAGACATCCCTATCAAGAATTTGACCCGTTGTGAAAGCAACGTTATTTGGATTTAAACCTCCTACCTCAAAGGCCATGCTATTCACAAAACCAGCACCATCAGAGGTTACTACATAATCAAAATCTATTCCCACTACTTCGTTGGTTGCATTGAAAATTTTGATAATGGAATAGTCCACAGCAGTATCATTGAAGTCCCAATCTCCTTGAAAAGGCCAAAGGTCTTCAAAAATCAAAGAAGCTTTTGTAGAACTTGAAGGATAGGTTGTAGTGTATGCTTTTGTTGCATCATCAGGGAACTCATCTACGGAATCAACCACACCGTCACCATCTTGATCATTACATATTTCAACTTCAGAAAATATAAACCAATTGGAGTCGTTTTGAGAGTTACTGGTTGGGTCATCTATTCTATGCCAAATAATTTTATCAAAAGTGCCCGATGTGGCAGAAATCAAAATAGAACCATAACCATCTCTGTAGTATCTTCCTTTTGTTCTTGAATCGGTATCCTTAAGTATTCTTTCGGATTCATCATAAAAGAACTCAGTACCTCCAGATAATAAGGTTTCTGAATGCTGATCTCCAACAAATTGATATAAGGAAGCGTCCACACTTTTAAAATGCATCAATAAATTTTGAACAGGAGCATCAAAAGTCATTTCAAATTTCACATAACCGTCTGGGTCACTATTGGTGTCAATTCTTGAACTAATCCAAAAATTAAACCCGGAAAATGTGAAAATCGGGGTGGAAAAACTTGCACCAGCTAGAGAGAATTTACTTTTAAGTTCAGCTCCGTCTGTATCAGTAGCTGTAATAATTGCCGTAACACCTTGCTTTGGGAAGTTAATATTTGAAATTGTGTTTATATCACCATTACTTGAGATG